>CAYVVK010000357.1:0-6919 GCA_964454855.1 uncultured Phaeodactylibacter sp.
GGGGCGAGCCCTTCCCCATCGTTTATGACAAGGAAGGCGTGGCTCACGCCATGCCCCTGGAAGAACTGCCCCTGGAGCTGCCCGAACTGGAAGACTTCAAACCCGCCAGCGGCGGCAAGTCGCCCCTGGCCCGCAAGGAAGACTGGGTGAACCTGCCCAACGGATGGACGCGTGAGACGGACACCATGCCAGGCTTCGCCGGCTCTTCCTGGTACTTCCTGCGCTATATGGATGCCGGCAATGAGGAAGCCTTCGCCAGCCAGCAGGCCATCAATTACTGGCGGGATGTCGACCTGTACATCGGCGGCACCGAGCATGCCGTCGGGCACCTGATGTATTCCCGCTTCTGGCATAAGTTCCTGTATGACAAAGGGCTGGTGCCTACCAAAGAGCCCTTCCGCAAACTGATCAACCAGGGGATGATACAGGGCATCGTCGAGTCCATCTACTACCATAAGGAAGAAGGCCGCTTCTACAGCGCTGAACTGGTCAAAGATATGGATCAGGGCCAACTGGCGGAGATCCCCGTGCATATCGACTTCGTAAGCGACTATGGCACGGAAAATTCTCACCTGACGGCCGCCGGGATTGAAAAGTTTAAAGGATGGCGGCCGGAATACAAGGAATCGGATTTCATCTTTGCCGAAGGCAGTGATAAATTCCAGACCCATTCGGAGGTAGGCAAGATGTCCAAGTCCAAATTCAACGTCATCAACCCGGACGATGTGGTGGACAAATACGGGGCCGACTGTTTCCGTATGTACGAGATGTTCCTGGGGCCCATTGAGCAGGCCAAGCCCTGGGACACCAACGGCATAGACGGCGTGTACCGCTTCATCCGCAAATTCTGGGGCCTGTTTTTCAATAAGCAGGGCGAATTTGAGGTGAGTGAAGAGGCTCCGGGAAAAGAGGAATTGAAGATACTGCACCAGGCCATCAAAAAGGTCAGCGATGATATTGAGCGCTTCTCTTTCAACACCTGCGTCAGCGCTTTCATGGTGGCCACCAATGAACTGCGCAAGCTCAACTGCAACAAACGCAAGATCCTGGAACCCCTGGTGCAATTGATCTCCCCCTTTGCGCCTTTTCTGGCCGAAGAACTTTGGCACCGCCTGGGCCACGAGGGCAGCATTCACCGCGACGGACAATTCCCGGATTTCCGGCCGGAATACCTGAAGGAGGACTCCATCAAATACCCCATCGCCATTAACGGCAAAACCCGGGCTACCGTCGACTTCCCGGCTGACGCCAGCAAAGAAGAGCTGGAAAAGGCCGCCCGCGAGCTGGAAGTGGTCAAAAAGTATATTGATGGAAAGACGATCCGGAAGGTGATCGTGGTGCCTAAGCGGATGATTAATATAGTAGTAGGTTGAGCCTCCGCTCAACCTACTACTATTACATTCACGGAAATTGCTTTATAAAGCCCTCAGCTGTCAGCACGGGAATAGCAGATGACTTGAAATCGCGCAGATTTCTGGTAATAATAAATTGAGCATCGTTGAGTATAGCTACCTGGTATTGGATGGCATCCTCCAGATCCTTAAATTCAGAAGCTAAAGCAAGATCCAATACCCGTTCGTTTACATTACAGGGAGTGATCAACTGACGTTATCTACAAATACTTTAGTTCGCATTTTCGGGGCTGTGTTTTTCCAGGAGGTGTTCGAAGTACGCTGTTTCCGGATCAACATCCGATGGCAAAGCGGCGATCCCATACAAACTTCTGACGAGAGGTGTTAATTCCTCCGGCCCTTCTTCTTCCTCCTTAGTGACCTGCTCAAAATAACGCTCCACCATCTTGCTGAGGCTGGTATTGTAGCGTTTGGCAAAGCGTTTGGCCCGCTCAATCACCTCTTTATCCAGTTTTAATGTGAGTTTAACATCCATCTCAGTTTTATATTATGTACGTATAAATATACCTAACCCAGGGCGTATAAGCAAATCTTTTTTCACCTTCAATTGCCTACTGTTCTCCCTGCCGTATTCGTTTGCCCCGCCCGGGATAAACCACCACCTGAATGAAGTTGAACTCCAGCTGGCTGAACGGCTCGCCGCCCCGTTCGCCGATGCGGCGGGTGGGCGCACAGTGCAGGTTGGTGCGCAGGGCCGGGCCAATGCCGAAGCCGGAAAATTGTTCGCAGTAAGGGGCTCTTTTACCGCGAAGGAGGCGAAGACAGGGGGAAATCGTCCCTTAGCGTCCCTTGCGTCTTTGCGGTGGGGGGCCTATTTCTCAAACTTCGTCAGCACCATATAGCTTTCCAGGTTCCCCTTCTTATCATAGGTTTCGGAGCGCACCACGCCCACGTTCTCCGCGTAGTACTCCACACTGTCGAAGCTCTTGGAGATCATCATTTTGACGTTGGTGGTCTGCCGCACTTTAAAGCACTCAAAAGTACCGGCCTCGGTAGTGATGGTTTCCTTGCCTTCCACTTTCCTGTCGGTGATGTTTACCGTCATGTTCACGATATTGATGCTGCCCGTGCCTGCTTTGATGGTGGTAGTGGCGTCGGGCAGTTCCATGCCTACTTTCAGTTCGTTGGGGAGTTGCAGGGCATCGCCTTCTATGGTCATTTCCATGCCGGAGAAGGACTGTTGCATGGCGGGGTTGAGCATGGAAGACACATCCATTTTAAGGGTGCCGTTCTCGCAGCGTATGGTGTACTCGCCGGTGAATTGCTCTTTTTCTTTCTTGTCTCTGATGGAAGAGTACACTACCGCTTCCACGGCGCCGTCAACTTCTTTGACAGACTTTACGGTAGTGGTTTGGGTGCCCTCCAGTTTGTCCTTGTGGTTGTAGTTGGCGTATTCCATTGTGGCTCCCTCCTCGAAAGGATAGAAGGCCGTGCAGTCAAACTGGCTGTAGGTGGTTCCAACGGTCAACAGGGCAATGAGAAGAACGAATGTACGCATTTTCATCTTTTTATGTTTAAAGTCAATGTTTATCAGGGACATTTCCGGGCAGGGGGCCTTGCGGTTGCTGCTCACTAAGATAACAACTTTGCTACAAATGATATTGCCTGTATTAGAAAGAGCTCTCTTCTTCCGTTTTCCATAAAGGTATCCCGTTAATTTTTTGTTAATGCGTGAGGTTTTCCGCAGGAATATCCTCCTTTTGCCCGCCTGGGGGCTGCCAGGCTACATTCAGGCTGGCGCTGCCGTCGGCCTCGAAGTAAAGCAGCCGCAGCTCATGCCAGCCCTTTGCCAGTGGCGCCCGCCCCATTAGCAAATTGGCGCCGTGCAGGCCGTCGTTATCCACCAGCAGCCTGCCGTCGATCCACAACTGGCTGCCGTCATCGGAGTCGGTAAAAAAGCGATACAGGCCGTCTTCAGGCACGTACAAGCGGGTGTCAAAAGCAAAGCCGAAATGATCTTCGCGCTGCTGCGGGCCGAGGGAAAAATTGGAGGCGGTACCTTTAGCCTTTACTTTTTCTTTCAACAGTGCCGATACGCTTTCCCACTGGCCTTCGTAGTACCGGTAGGCCAGCCCCGGGGCCTGCCCCTTTTGGGTGATTGCCGGCCAGGGGCTTACTTTTTCCAGGCGCCGGCTCAGCAGCCCGCTCACCGGCTGCCCGCTCTTAAAAAGCCGCAGCTTTACGGTAGTGCTTTCTGAAAACAGCAAGGGCTCGGTATAGACGGCAGAAGCAGGGGTGGGTTCCGAACCATCCAGCGTGTAGTGCACCTTCACCTGTGGCAGGGCAGGCACTTCTGCTTCCAGGCGGCCCTGGTGGACGAAAATATCACTTTCCACGCTCACCACCGGAAGCGGATAGATGGCCACCGGCCCTTCGCCTTCCAGCACCACAACGGTATTGATGGTGTCGGGAAGCTGCTCCGGTAAGCCTACCCAAAGGGCATCCTGCTCCCGCCGAACCGGAAGCGAAGTTTGCGGGCCAGCCAGCAGATATGCCCGCTTAGCTTCGTTGGCCACACCGGGGAGGCGCAATTGCCCGTCCGCCGGGGCATCGAACACATGGAGGTACAGGCGGAAGCCTTCTTTGGCGCGTTTCATCGTCACCCTCCCCCACTCCATTGTGCCGAAGGGGCTGGCCTCGGTGCCGTAGATGGATTCCCCATTCACGGCCATCCACCGGCCGATGCCTTGCAGGCGTTCCACACTTTCCGGCGGGAACTCGCCATTGGCCATGGGGCCCACGTTCAGCAGGAAATTGCCGCCTTTGGAGGCGATGTCGGCAAGCCGGTGCAGCAGGCCTTCCGTCGATTTCCATGCCGTATCGCTTTTGTTGTAGCCCCAGTTTCGGTTCATGGTCATGCAACTCTCCCAGTCTACCCCGGGCAGGCCGGTACCAGGTATTTCCTGCTCAGGAGTGCCGAAATCGCCCCGGTAGTCGCTGCCCTCCACCGTCATGCCCTCCATGCCCTGCCGGCCCTTATCCACCCGGTTGTTAATGATGATATCAGGATCGAGGCTGCGCACGTAATCGTAGAGCTCTTTACCGTGTTCATGCGTCCAGGTGGATTCCCATTCTCCGTCAAACCAAAGCACGCCGATATCGCCGTATTCCGTAACCAGCTGTTCCAAATGGCCTTTCATATAGCTAAGGTAACGCTCAAAATCCGCGCCTTCCGCCGGCCGATCCACTTCCCAGTCCCGGCGGGGCAGGTAATCGGGATGGTGCCAGTCCATAATGGAATAGTAAAAACAGAGGCGGATGCCCTCCTCCCGGCAGGCGGCGGCCAGTTCTTTGAGGATGTCCCTTTTAAAGGGCGTGTTCATGACATCGAATTCGGAATTGGCGGCATCGAACAGGCAAAAACCGTCGTGATGTTTGCTGGTGATAACAATATATTTCATGCCGGCCTGTTTGGCCATTCGCACCCAGGCCCGGGCGTCAAAATCAACGGGGTTGAACTGATCCGTGAACTTGTCGTAGGTTTCCAGCGGGATCTGTGCCGAGTGGCGGATCCACTCTCCGTACTCTGTCTTTCCTTCCCATTCGCCGGCGGGGATGGCGTACAGCCCCCAGTGGATGAACAGGCCGAAACGGGCCTCCCGCCACCAGTCCATACGGCTGTCCGCCTTCGTATTTCCCACTCCAGTGGCTCCTTCTTCCGGAGAAAGGGGCTGGCACGACAAAGTGCCCAAAAGAAAAAGGCTAATAATAAATTGGCTTTTCATAATTTGTGCTTAGGCTGTTTTTATATTTCCGTTCCCCAACAAACATAGACAGAATTTTATTAATAGTGGGAATACTATATTTCCTGTCAAAACCGATAACACGATGAAGCGACTTTACTTTCTCCTGCCTGTGCTCCTGTTGTGCTGCCTGAAGGGAGCGGTGGGCCAAACCAACATCACCGTCACCAATACCGAGGTGTACCATATCCTGAAGGGGGATTTCGCCGCCGATGCATATATGCCCACTACGGTGATCAACCGTCATGAAGACATTATAGATGGCCTGCTGGCGGAAACCTCTCCCGACTCCGTCAAACAGTACCTCATGGAGCTGGCCACTTTTGAGAACCGCAACACCGGCTCCGATACCCTGAGCGAGACTTTCGGCATGGGGGCCGCCCGCCGCTGGGCGTATCGCAAGATGGAATCCTTCAGCGCCCGCCGGGAGAACCGCCTGCGGGTATCCTACCTGCAGTTCGACGCAAACATCTGTGGGATGGGGCAGCATCGAAACGTTTTCGCCGTACTGCCCGGTATAGGCCCCCATCGCAACGAGATGGTGCTGGTGGAAGGCCATATGGACAGCCGCTGCGAGGATGCCTGCGATACGGAATGTATGGCCCACGGCATCGACGACAACGGCAGCGGCACCGCCCTCGTCCTGGAACTGGCGCGGGTGATGAGCCGCTATGCTTTCGACCGCACCCTGGTTTTCCTCATTACTACCGGAGAAGAACAGGGCCTTTACGGAGCCGATGCCTTTGCCGCTTTCTGCGAAGCCGAGAACATTTCTGTGCGCGGTGTATATAACAATGATATCGTAGGCGGCGTCATCTGCGGGGAAACAGCCTCCCCTCCCGGCTGCCCGGGCCTGAATGACATAGACAGCATCAACGTGCGGATCTATTCTTCCACCAGCAGCCGCGGCCTGGCCCGCTTCGCCCACCTGGAATACGAAGAAGAACTGGCCGGGCTGATGCCGGTGCGCACCGTGATCAACCTGATCAGCCGCGAAGACCGCGCCGGGCGGGGCGGAGACCACATCCCCTTCCGGCAGCGTGGTTTCGACGCCGTCCGCTTCACCTCCGCCAATGAGCACGGCAACGGCAACCCCGGCACGCCGGATTACGAAGACCGCCAGCATACGGTAGAGGATGTGCTGGGCGTAGATACCGATGGCGACAGCGTCATTGATAGTTTCTTCGTCGACTTCAACTATCTGGCGCGCAATGCCATCATCAACGGCAATTCCATGGCCATGAGCGCCCTGGGGCCGCCTGCGCCCGAAGGTTTTATCATCGAAAGTACAGGCTCCGGCTTCCGGTATGAGATCACAGACCCTCTGGATATCGGCCAATACCGCATCGGTATACGGGGCTTTACGAACATCTATTTCGATACGCTGCTGAATGTTACCAGCAAGATGGATACCATTACTTTTCTGGAAGACCGCAGCTTCTTCTTTTTCGCAGCTGCCAGTGTGGACAGCAATGGCATAGAAAGCCACTTCACACCGGAAATCCGGGATTTTTTCATTTCCAATGTAGAAGACAACCCCTATTTGTCGGAAGATGGCATCACCCTGCTTCAGAACCGGCCCAACCCCTTCGATGAGGCCACTACCATAGGTATTCAGATAGACCGCCCGGTAAATTACGGGGAAGCCTTCGTACGGGTGATGGATGTACAGGGCAAGGAGCTGGTGCGCTATGAGGTGGAACTTAAACCCGGGTTCATCGAGATCCTGTACGGTTACGAGCACCACCGTTATCAGCCCGGCAC
>CAYVVK010000358.1:0-6895 GCA_964454855.1 uncultured Phaeodactylibacter sp.
GCGGGCCAAGGCCAGAGGCGCTCATGTGCTCCAACTGACTACGGATAAGAAAAGGCCGCAGGCGCTGAAGTTTTACGAGTCGCTCGGGTTTGTGGCCAGCCATGAAGGGATGAAGATGTATTTCCGTTAGGCCTGATATTCCTCTACTTTGTGCCAGATTAAAGTTTGCGATTTATCCATGATCAGGGTTTAGGATTGAGGCCGGCATAGGCGATCCCCGTCAGCCGGTGCATGTCATAGCTGTAGGTACTCAGGCCTTCCTGGCGAAACTTCCGCACATCATCATGCCCGCAGGCGCGGGCGATAACTTTTACCAGATCATTGCTTGCCGTAAAAAAGTTGAATAACTGCCGGGCAGACCTTTCGATCTCCAGCCGGGCGCGCAGGTGATCCTTTTGGGTAGCTATCCCTACCGGGCAGTTATTGGTATTGCAGGCACGCATGCCCAGGCAACCAATAGCCTGCAGGGCAGCATTGGAAACGGCAATAGCGTCGGCTCCCAGCATAAGAGCCTTAGCAAAATCTTCTGCAACACGCAATCCTCCGGTAATGACCAGCGTAACGTCACTGGCACCTACGTTATCCAGATACCGGCGTGCCCGGGCCAGAGCAGGGATAGTGGGCACGTTGATGTTGTTGCGCAGGATGGTAGGCGCCGCTCCTGTGCCGCCCCCCCGCCCATCCAGGATGATGTAATCCACGCCGCATTCCAGGGCGAATTCAATGTCTTTTTCAATATGGCTGGCCGCTATTTTAAACCCTATGGGTATGCCGCCGGTTAAGCGCCTGACTTCATCGGCGATCTCCCGGAAGTCTCCGGGGGTTTTCAGATCCGGAAAGGTGGCCGGTGAAATAGCCGCCTGGCCAGGCTCCAGGCCGCGCACTTCGGCAATTTCGGCACTGACCTTATTTCCGGGCAGATGCCCGCCGGTTCCCGTTTTAGCTCCCTGCCCGCCCTTAAAGTGAAAAGCCTGGGCTTTTGCCGCTTTTTCGAAGCTGAACCCAAACCGGGCGGAGGCCAGCTCATAGAAATACCGGGAATTACTGGCTTGTTCATCGGGCAGCATGCCTCCTTCGCCGCTGCAAATGCCGGTGCCTGCCATTTCCGCTCCCCTGGACAAGGCAATTTTGGCCTCGCGCGATAAGGCGCCGAAGGACATATCCGAAACGAAAAACGGCATGTCCAGTTCTAATGGCTTTTCTGCCCGCGGGCCAATGACGACTTTGGTAGAAACCGCTTCATCGTCCAATACAGGGCGGCGGTGCAGCTGCGCGGGCAGGAACTGTATGTCCTCCCATTTGGGAAGCGTGCCGCGATCTACGCCCATAGCAGCAGAGGGGCCGTGGTGGCCGTAATTCTTTAGGCCGTTGCGGGCCAGTTCGCGAATATAATTGGTGTAGGGTTCTGTGGATTCAGGATGCGTATCCTGATAGGCGCCCAGGTACTCGTCGCGGCGAAACGGCTGGGGGTGCATTTCTTCGAAGGCGACCACATCCGCCCGGTCTACGTAAACGCCTCCATTGTCATCTCTGGCCGCCTTGAACTTGTGCAGATACTCCTCGTTATTATACTCACTCACCCCGGTATCGATGCGGTAATCCCATTGATGCACCCCACAGATGAGATTGTCATTTTCATCGACATGGCCGTCAGACAGGAGCGCGCCCCGGTGCAGACAACGGCCGTACAATACAGACATCTGATCGCCGTAACGGACAATGACGAGGTCAGTATTTTCAACCAGGGCAGAAGCCGGCTGGCGATCGGGAAGGCCATCCCATTCCGCAACTTTTACGGGATCAATAAATTCAGATAATTCTGGCATAGCGGTTGATGGTTTTGTTTTGGCAACTTATAATAAAGCATTGGATCTTTCGCGGTATTGGTTTTCATGCCCTTCACCTCGTGCTGCTCCTTGTACAGGCGGGTGCAAAGGATGAGCAGCCGCTTGAGCATCATTTGCAGCATCTCTACCTGCAGGTTGTCGCGCGACTGCATTTCCATGGAGAACATCTTCCAGAGGATCTCAAACTTTTCCCGTTCCTCTTCCGGAATGTCTACGGTGGGGACATTCCCGGCACCGAAGAAAAGGATGCCCTTACAGCTGACTTCCGAATCATGGTCAATGATGCAGTAAAAAGCCCGGTTGAAGCGCAGCAGGCGGCCCTCTTCAATTTCCAGGACTTCCAACTTGTGGAATTCGGTAAGGAAGAGCAGCTGGTTTTCCCGCAGGATAAAATCCACATCATCGATGCGCAAACGGAGGCGCCCACGGGTGTTCCAGAGAATGGACAAGCCCTCCTTCACCGTCTCGCGGATGAGGCCTGCATTGCCCGGATGGGCATCGGTAAGCAATAAATATTCATTGGCCGGGCCTGAAAAAACCATGCTTAAAGTTTAACCATGGAAACAGCCGGCTCCATATATTGGTTGTGGAGGGAATTCCTGCTTCCAGGAAAATAGTATCTTGGCAACGACAAAATATACCACAATGATCCAATACCGCAAACCGGAAATTCTCACCGCTCTGTTCGTTTTCCTTTCCACCTTTCTCTTTTCTCAGATCGAACGCGTCGAGCCGCCCAACTGGTGGGTGGGCATGCAGAACCCGAAACTCCAACTGCTGGTAAAAGGCAACAAAGCCGGCCAGCTGGAACCGAAGATCAATTACAAGGGGATAAGCATAAAGGAAATCCACCAGGCAGACAGTGAAAACTACCTGTTCATCGACCTGGAAATAGCACCCGATGCCAAAGCCGGAGATTTCACCATTGCTTTTCAGCGCGATGGCGCTACCGTAGAAGAATGGAAATACAGCCTGCTGCCCCGCCAGCGCCAGGCCAGTGACATACAAGGCTTCGACGCCTCCGACGTCATTTACCTCATCACGCCCGACCGCTTCGCCAATGGTGACCCTTCCAACGACATCGTCGAAGGCACCCTGGAAACCACCATCAACCGCCGGGAGGGCTTTGCCCGCCACGGCGGCGACATTCAGGGCATCATTGATCATTTGGATTACCTGGCGGACATGGGTTTCACCGCCATCTGGCCCAGCCCGTTGCTGGAAAACGACATGCCTAAATGGTCTTACCACGGCTACGCCATCACCGACTATTATCAGGTAGACCCCCGATTCGGCAGCAACGAGCTGTACATAGAACTGGCCGAAAAGGCTCGCGAACGGGGCATCAAGCTCATCTTCGATGCCGTGGCCAACCACTGCGGCTCCTACCACTGGTGGATGGAAGACCTGCCGTTTGACGACTGGCTTAACTTCCAGCAGGCAGACAGCACCGTAGTCACCAACCACCGCCGCACCGTCAACCAGGACCCGCACGCCGCTGAAGCCGACCGGAAACTCATGGCCGGCGGCTGGTTCGTCCCTACCATGCCCGACCTCAACCAGAAGAACCCCTTTATGGCCGAGTACATCATTCAGAACAACATCTGGTGGGTGGAAACCCTGGCCCTGGGCGGCATCCGGCAGGACACCTACCCTTATCCCGACAAGGACTTCCTCAGCGAGTGGACCTGCCGAATCATGGCCGAGTACCCCAATTTCAGCATTGTGGGCGAAGAGTGGAGCACCAACCCGGCCATCGCCGCTTACTGGCAGCAGGGCAAGATCAACCCCGACGGCTACACCTCCTGCCTGCGCAGCCCCATGGATTTCCCACTGCAGGAAGCCCTGGTCAACGCACTGACTACAGAAGAAAGCTGGGACGGCGGCCTGGTCCTCCTCTACAACGCCTTGGCTAACGACTTCATCTACGCCGAGCCCATGGACATTATGACCTTTGGCGACAACCACGACATGAACCGCCTTTTCACCTGGCTCGGAGAGGATGAGGAGCTTACGAAAATGGCCATCGCCTACCTGCTCACCATCCGCGGCATCCCACAGGTGTACTACGGCACCGAGGTACTGCTGGAAAATACCGGCTATCCGGGCGACCACGGCGTCATTCGCACCGACTTTCCGGGCGGCTGGCCGGGAGATGTAGTCAATGGCTTTACCGGCAAGGGCCTCTCCCCCATACAGAAAGAAGTGCAGGATATGATGAAAAAACTGCTGGACTGGCGGAAAACGCAGACGGCTTTGCACAACGGCAAAACCCTGCACTTCGCTCCCAAGGATGGCGCCTACGTATACTTCCGTTACAATGACGACAGCAAGGTGATGGTGGTGCTGAACAAGAACGACGGGGAGGCCCACCTGGATATCGCTCGCTTTGCAGAGATCATGAGGGGCGATAAGATAGGCATGGATGTCTTGACAGGAAAGCGGGTAATGCTGTCAAAGGGCATTACGGTGCCGGCGCGGTCGGCTTTGATCCTGCAGATCGAGTAACATCCCCGGGCGGCAATTTCCCCTTGCCGCCCGAGTTGACCGCCAACTGTACCTGAAATTACCTGAACTGAGGCTATGTCCCTTGGAACAATTTTACACACCAGTCGATCGAAGGGTATATGTTTATGAGAATTCAGAGAGTAATTTCAGAGCGGAGGTTACCGTACACGAAGCGGGCTTTGTACTCAATTATCCTTTCCTTTTTGAAAGGATATACTAAAACCATATAAAGAATAAGAATAGCTTCATGAAAAAGAAAGAGCCTGATACCTCTCACTTTGTAAAATGTCCCCAATTGTTTACCTTGCTGCTCCTAAAAAACTTCAATGCTGCGCGATGGGAATCTTTGACCTCCTCTTTGGCACGGATGACGAGAAAGTGGAACAACCCAATATCAGCTTCGGCCGGTATAGTGATTCCTATAAGGACAGTTCCCGTTATGCAGCCTGGGACATTTCCCTGGAAAAGTTTGATGAACAGGAGTACCTGGAGAGCTACAAGCAGTTTTTCTACTATCTGCGCGACGAGCAGGAGGACAATGTACGCTGTAAAGAAGTGCAGGGAGGCCTGCAATTCGAACTTTATCAGGGTTCCAAAAAGATCACCGGCCTGGCCACTCCGCAGAAAGTCAAGGTAGAGGCCAAGGTCGTCAAGGCCGAAGCCCTCAATGTGGCCTTCATGCGCCGCCTGCTGGAGCAGAACTTCAACCTCAAGTACAGCCGCTTTGCCCTGGACGGGGAAGGAAACATTACCATTGTCTTCGACACCTACACCCTCGACGGCTCGCCCTACAAGCTCTACTACGCCCTAAAGGAGGTGGCCACCAAGGCCGACAAACAGGATGATCTGCTGCTGGAGGAGTTCAAGATCCTGCAGCCCGTAGACATCACCCACCTGGAAGAACTGCCGCAGGAGGAAAAAGAGGCCAAGTACGCCTACATCCGCCAGCAGATCGAAAAAGTGCTGAACGAAATAGAATACGGCAAGCTCGACAAAAGCCAGTACTCCGGCAGTATCGGCTACCTGCTGCTCGACCTCATCTACAAGCTCGACTACCTCATCAAGCCGGAGGGCTTCATGATGGAAACCCTGGAGCACCTCCACCGCAAATACTACGAGAGCGACGGCCAGTCTACCGCCTATAAAAACCAGGCCCTCTGCAATGAACTGCAGGAACTGCTCGACCGCGACAAGGAGGAGTTCTTCAAGGAAATGTACCGCGTCAAAAGCACCTTCGGCATTACCCATTCGGTGCACCACGACCGCGTGGTCAGCATCATCGATGCCGAGCTTTATCACATGGACTGGTACAAGGAACACGGGCATTTCAACGTAGCCATGGCCATTCCCGGCTATATCGTCGGCTACTGCATGTTCAACTACGCCGTGCCCAAGCCCGACCGCGACCTCTTCCACCTCTACTACCAGATCATAGAGCCCGACTACTTCCGCAGCCTCGGCTTCAAGATCAATTATTACGGCCCGGCCACCGGCAAATTCGACAAGCGCGCCATCAAACGGGCCATCTCCCGGATCGTGGACCAAAACAAAGCCTATTACCCCAACCTCTCCCCGGCCACCGGCACCCTCAGTTATGACAGCCTCCCGGATTTCGCCAAATCCTACCTGCTCATGATCCGCAATATGGACATGGTCAAAACCGATTGACACGAACAGTTGTTAGTTTGTTAACAACCGCCTTAATCATGACGAGTACCACCACCACGAAAGAAGACATCTGGAATGTACTGGAGGAAGTCACCGACCCGGAAATCCCGGTACTTACGGTCACCGACCTGGGTATCGTGCGCGATATAAAGGCCGGTGAAGATTCCGTGGAAGTGATCATCACCCCCACTTATTCCGGCTGCCCCGCCATGAACACCATCGAGGTCAACATCCGGGCCGTCCTGCAGGAAAAAGGCTTTGACAATGTGAAGGTCACCACCGTACTCCACCCTGCCTGGACAACCGACTGGATCACCGAGCGCGGCCGACAGCGCCTGAAAGAATACGGCATTGCTCCACCGGTAGATGGCTCCGTCGATAAAAATGCCCTCTTTCAGAAAGGGCCTGAGGTGGAATGCCCGCAGTGCGGCTCCACACATACCGAGATGGTCAGCCAGTTTGGCTCTACGGCCTGTAAAGCCCTGTACCGCTGCCTGGATTGTAAAGAGCCTTTTGATTATTTTAAGTGCCACTGAGTATCGGTGGGCAGTCCCCAAGTCCCCAAGTCACCAAGTCCCCCAGTCTCCCCCTCTCCCCCTCAAACTATGAAGAGATTTATTCTCCAAGAGGCAGCCATTTATTAGCTTTGCGCTAAAGCCCGCAAACTATGGAAGAAACCAACAGCAGCATTCTCCTGGCTATGGAAGGGAATGTAGCCCTCATCACCCTCAACCGCCCCAAGGTGTACAACAGCTTCAACCGCGAGATGGCGCTCGCCCTGCAGGCACGGCTCGATGAGTGCAAAGAGGACGATAACGTGCGCGCCATCTGCCTGCGCGGCGCCGGCAAGGCCTTCTGCGCCGGCCAGGATC
>CAYVVK010000359.1:0-6894 GCA_964454855.1 uncultured Phaeodactylibacter sp.
CCCTGGCCATCCAGGCCTGGAGGTTTTCCTTTTTGATGGCTGCGGCCATGAGCCCGGGAAACTGATCGGGGGTACAGGCAAAGGCGGGGATTTCCAGTTTTGCCAGTTCGCCGGCCATTTTTTTGCTGTAGGAAGGCGCTCCCTGGTCATTGAGGGCCAGTAGGGTGATGAGCTGCGTGCCGGAGGCCTTGATGGCTGCTGCGCGGCGGATCATGTCGGCTTCTATTCCCCCTTCGTACAGGTCGCTGATGAGCACGAAGATGGTATCATCCGGGCGTTGAATGAGTGACTGCCCGTAGGCCAGGGCTTTGGCAATGTCCGTACCCCCGCCTAGCTGGGTGGCGAAGAGTAGATCTACGGGTTCGTGCAGAAATTCGGTAAGGTCGGCGATGCTGGTATCAAAGGCCAGCAGTCGGGTGCGCAGTGCGCGCAGCGAGGCCATGATGCAGCCCAGGATGCCCGCATAGACGACGGATGAGGCCATGGACCCACTCTGGTCAACCAGCAGGATGACATCCTTGAGTTGGGGCTGTTTGCGGCCATAACCGATGAGTTGCTCGGGGATGATCGTTTTCAGGCTGGCCTGGTAGTGTTTGAGGTTGGCGCGGATGGTCTGATGCCAGTTGATCTCGTTGAATCTGGGCCGGCGGTTGCGGACCGAGCGGTCGAGCGTACCGCGGATGGCCTGGCGCAGTGGGTTTTCGAGCCGTTTTTCCAGCTCCTCGACGATCTTTTGGACTACCATGCGGGCGGAGGCCCTTGTCTCGTCGGGCATTACCTTGTTCAGAGACAGGATGGTGCCCACCAGTTCTACGTCCGGTTCTATGGATTCCAGCAGTTCGGGCTCCAGCAGCATGCGTTCCAGGTGCAGGCGTTGCAGGGCATCGCGTTGCAAAAGCTGAACGACGGGTGTAGGGAAATAACGGCGGATGTCTCCGAGCCAGCGGGTGACATTGGGAGAGGAAGGCCCCAGGCCCGACTTACGGGTGGAATCGTACAAGGCTTCCAGCACTTTGTCCATACCCTGCGCCTGCCCCTGCAGAGGCACACTGCCTTCGGGGTCTGCCTGTTTACCTAAGATAAGCCGCCAGCGTTCCAGCCTCTCGTCCTTCAACCGCCCTGTATTTATTTTTTGATCAGGCTGGCGATCCAGAGCAGCACCACGGCGCCGGCTGCGGCAGTGAGGATGGAGCCGATCAGCCCTCCGCCGGTGCTGATGCCCAGCAGGCCAAACAGCCACCCGCCGATGAAGCCGCCCACTATTCCGATGACGATGTTACCCAGGATACCGAAACCGGCGCCCCGCATGATCAGGCCGCCCAGCCAGCCGGCGAGGGCGCCTACGATAAGAAAGTAAAGTAATTCCATTGGTTGTTAAGATTGGTTCTTCGGAAGAAATATAGTCATTATTGCGGGCTTTTGTGCAATTTTGCCCGAAGAAGTCCGAGGAATTAGAAAACTCCATATAAGTTGATTTGTTCCCAATACGAAAAAACCGGCGCCCTCGCCTGCAAGAAGGGCGCATTTATCTAAAACAACAGCAGTGAAGCCTGAAACGCTAGAGGAGTTTAATGAGGAACAGCAGGATGCGCTCCGGTCGATACGGGTGTCCCGTATCATTCTGCCTGTTTTGATCGGGATTGCGGCGGTAGGCTACATGCTTTGGCGGCAATTCGACCCGGTGGAGTTTGCGCGGATCGACTGGACGGCGCACACCTTCTTCTGGATAGGCGCCTGTGTGCTCATTCTCATTGTCCGCCACCTGGCCTACGCCACCCGCCTGCGCATCCTTTCCGAAGGCGAGTTCAGCTGGCGGAAGTGCATCGAGCTGATCTTCATCTGGGAGTTCAGCTCAGCGGTTTCTCCCACCAGTGTGGGCGGCTCGGCGGTGGCCTTTTTCGTTCTCGCCCAGGAAAAGCTTTCCACCGCCAAGACCGCCACTATTGTGCTGTACACCATTGTGCTGGACAGCATCTTCTTCATCGGCACCCTTCCCATTTTGTTCCTTTTCTTTGGCACTACGATGATACGGCCGGATGTGAAGACCCTGGACGACATCGGCGGCTGGGGTTTCTATTTTCTTTTTGCGTACACCCTTATGGCCACTTACTGCAGCATTTTTTACTACGGCCTGTTTGTCAATCCCGTTCAGATGAAACGGGTGCTGGTGGGCTTTACGCGCATCGGTTTTCTAAAACGCTATCGGCGAAAGGCCGTGGAACTGGGCAACGAAATGATCCTGGCCTCCCGCCATCTGAAGGGCCAGCGCCTGAATTTCCACCTGGGGGCCTTCCTCTCCACCGCAACCGCCTGGTCCTGCCGGTTCCTCCTGCTCAATTGCCTGATCATCGCCTTCATCAGCGGCATTCCCGTGGATTTCTGGACGCAATTTGAACTCTATGCCCGCCTCGAGACCATGTTTGTCATCATCGCTTTCAGCCCTACGCCTGGGGGCGCCGGTTTTGTGGAGATCCTCTTTGGTGGGTTCCTGAGCGACTATGTCAATAACCCCACTTACGCCACGGTCATTTCCACCATCTGGCGCCTCCTGTCTTACTACGCTTATTTGCTTGCCGGGGCCATCGTCATCCCCAACTGGATTCGGGAGATCCTCAATGAGCGGCGCCGGGCGCGGCAGGCGCGGCAGGAGGCGGTTGAGAGGGGAGGGTAGTTTTCAGTGTGCAGTATGCAGTGTGCAGTGTGCAGTGTGCAGTATGCAGTATGCAGTGTGCAGTGTGCAGTGTGCAGTGTGCAGTAGGCAGTAGGCAGTGGGCAGTGGGCAGTGGGCAGTATGCAGTGTGCAGTAGGCAGTGGGCAGTGGTACTGCCAACTGTCAACGGTTTACTGCCCACTGGACTAGAACAGCCCCAGGGTGCGGGAATTTCGTCTGATCTGGTAGAAGTAGTTCAAGCGGGCGCCGAACTGTTCGGCCAGTTCATTTTTTCCTTTGGCATTGAAATCGAGGATCAGGGACCGCCCGGCATGGGTGCGGATCAGCATGTTGAAGAGGAAGGGCAGAGCCCCCAGCGCCCGGCCTTCGGGAGATTCGACGGGGGCCAGGCTGAGGACCTTTCCGTGGCTGTACACAAAAAAGTTGACGGCGTAGAGGTTCTTGTCGCGGTCCATGACGCCGGAAGCGAAGCCCCAGCCGCGGTGCAGCACATTATACATGACGCGCTGCAGGCCGTGAAAGTCCTTTTCGAGGCCAGGCCGCTTCGGGCTGTGCCTGCGGAAAAACTCAGCTACGGATTCCGGCTTGAGGCTGGAAGTGACAAAAAGATCGTTATCCTCAGCTTTTTGCAACTGCCTGGCCAGGCCGGTGGAGAAGTTATCGAAGATCTCTTCGTAGGGAGCGCTCAACATCAGTTGGTAATTGGGCTTTTCCTCCACGGAAAAGCCGGAATCCGCCGGAGGGCGGTTCTGCTCGTTGATGGCAATATCGATGCGGCGATACTGCTGCGGGATCGCGTCGAGGAAGCTTTGAATGCGGGCTTCCGAAAGCAGGTGGATGGAGTAGATGCCAAGCTCCCGCATGAGAGAAGGTTGGTAGAGTTCTTTGCTTTTGAGGAAGTTCTCGCGCCAGACGAGGGGGAAGACCGACTCGTAATCGCCCTCCACCAGCGCGTTCCATTCTTTAGCGATGAAGTTGAGGTACCACATGTAGCCAAAGATGTTGCCGTTTCCGGCATAGTGCACGCAACTATTCCATTTCACTTTATCTATTTCGGGACCCTTGAGGTACTGTATTTCCATATTGAAGTTTTGTATCCAAGGCATTAATGCTTTTGCCTCCGGCTTTGTTCAAATGGGCAGGTGGAAGCCTTCCTCCCAGCCGCTTTCGGAGAGGAGTATTTGCAGTATTAACAAAGGGATTATAAACTGATCCCGTATATTTGGTGGCGTTCAACTGAATCGGATCTCAGGCGTTCCTTCTAAAAAAAGGAAAGATGAAAACACTTCAATTTAAAACCAATATCAACTGCGGCAACTGCGTGAGGGCCGTCACCGGCTTTCTCAATGACGTACAGCATATACAGGAGTGGGCGGTAGATACGGGGAATCCGGAAAAAGTACTGACGGTAAAGGGGGAGCAGGTGGACGTTGAGGCTGTTATAGAGGCGGTGGAAGAAGCGGGCTTTGAGATCAGGGAGGTAAAAAAATAGCCAAAAACAGGAGGAGCCGGAGCCCCTCCTACAATCCCAAATTGTTCCCGTGTCCCGTTCTTAATTATCTTGTGGCCCTGTTTTGGTATAGGTTATCTCGCCGGGAGAGTAAATGTTTTCCGGATGGCCGACGATCTGCGGCGAAGCACTGGCCTTCAGTTTGATACGGCCTTCATTGAAAAGGTCTCCCACCAGCAGGATACCATCTTCAGGAGACCTGCCACCGTCTACTACCAGGATGCCGGCGGGACGGATGTGCAGGGAAGCTCCTCCCTGTATCTCCAGAAAGTATATCGGTGCTATAGGCTGATCGATGACTGGGTCGTATTCTCCGCCGGTGTTGGGAATAATTACCAGGTCATTGGCGGCGGGAATCCGTTTCTGGCTCCAGTTATCAGGCGTGTTCCATTGGGTTTCCTGTCCGGGGCTCCCTCCCTTCCATACCATCTGGGACTGGGCAGGCAGCTGGAACAGGCTTAAAATCGCAATCAGGCTAATCAGGGTTTTCATGATATATTGGGTTAGGTGTAAAATTCAAGAGGTAGATTTAGCGGCAGGAGAAAAGGTTACCACTCAGAGGAAAAAAATTGGCAATCCTCATTTGCATCCGGCCAGGAGAAGGGGAATGCCCTTCGAAAGCCCTATATTGCAGTTGTTGAAAGTATTTTATCTATGAGCGACAACAGCGAACAACTTCTCAGCGCACTCCTGAACAATGATATGTCAGGCATCCGGGAGATCTACCGGCGCTATCTGCCACGCATCTCCAGGCTCATCACTACCAACGGGGGAAATGGCGAAGATGCCAAAGACATCTTTCAGGAAGCACTCATCATTCTTTACGAAAAGGCCGGTGAACCGGACTTTAAGCTCAGCAGCTCGCTCTACACTTTATTGTATGGCATCTGCCGGAACCTCTGGGGCAACCGCCTGCAAAAAAAATCAAGCAGCAATGTAACTTTAGGAGAAGGCGACAAATATAAAATTGATGAAGATATCCAACAAACCATTCAACAGGAGGAAGAGAACCGCATTTTCTGGGATGCCTTCGGGCAACTGGGAGAAGATTGCCGAAACCTGTTGCGTTTGTTCTTCGATAAGGTCAAGATGAAGGAAATTGCAGAATTAATGGGCTATGGCAGTGTCAGCTACGCTAAAAAGCGAAAATTCCAGTGCAAAGAACGCCTGGTAGAGATCGTGAAAGCAGATGGCCGATACCGGGAATTAAACGAGTTCTAAAGCCCCATTTTTTCAGGAGCAGCTATACGAAAAAATAATGATTTCTTAGCTTCTCCATGATACAAGGGAAATTTGTAGCAACGATATTGTCAGAAAAAGAGGAAGTTATGGCTGAGTGGATAGAATCTTTAGGTTACCTGGGCGCATTTCTCGGCGCCATCGTGGAAGGGGAAGTGGTGTTTATTGCCGCCCTGCAGACGGTGCGCCTGGGCTATCTGGACTTTTATTATGTGCTCCTTGCTGTTTTCCTGGGGGCTCAGGTAGTAGATTGGTCGCTGTTCCTTGCAGCCCGCCGGGGTGGGCAGGCCATTATTGACAAGCGCCCCAAACTGCAGCCCAGGTTCGATAAAATGAGTGAACTGGTGGAGCGCCGTTCCACACTTCTGCTGCTGGCCTATCGCTTTATGTATGGTTTCCGGATCGTGCTGCCTACGCTTTTTGGCATTAGTAGTGTTTCACTGGGGCGCTTCGCTCTTCTGAGCTTTATCGGCACCCTTCTTTGGGTGCTCATCATCGGGTATACCGGTTTCTTCTTTTCGGAGAATTTGATGGCCGCCCTCAACTGGCTGAGCGCCCACTTCGGATGGGCCCTGCTGGCTATAGGGCTTTTAGTCCTGGCCCGCTGGGCATGGAAATCAAAAATGAGCGCTTAATAAGATCTCGCTAACGGCTTGGTTTCTTCGCAGAGCCCAGGCTTACCACCTCTCCGGTATCTTCTTCCAGGTGTAGAAAATAAGAACCTTCGTAGATATAGTTAAAGTGCAGCTGCTCGCGCAGCACTTCGAATTGTCCTTCGTTCTCGGCGAAATCGGCGATCCAGTCAACCGCTTCCAGCCTGTTTTCAAACTCGATCTTCTTCATAGCTGGTTGTTTTATTTGTTGGGGTCAATCTATTCTCATAAGTTGAACAATGCTTTTTATTATTTGATGTCATAATTGGGCAAAAGATTACACTTTCCAGAAGTAATTAACACTTTTTTAATTTTCCTGCCCGGTTCTGTATCCTATGTCGTCCGTATCAGGATAACGGTCAAGGCCATTCGATCAAAACATAAAGGCAGGCTGCCGGAAGACTGCACGGGTTCCAGGGTCGAAAAAGTAACATCCTTAAGGCAAGATAAAGCCGGAAAAACGGTACATTTAAGATAACTACAGATGTGGAATGGCTACGATGAATACCGATGACTTCTACATGGGCCTGCCGGTAAACGAGGCGCCGGTGAGCGAGCTGGTGGCCATGGCGCATTTATTTACGGCCGTGCCGGAAAGCTGGAGCATCGTCATTACCGATATCAAGGGCTCCACGACAGCCGTTCGGGATGGCCAGCACGAGGCGGTCAACCTCGTAGCCGCAGGCAGTGTCATTGCCGCGTTGAACCTGGCGATCAAGGCCAATACCCGCATCCCCTTTTTCTTCGGTGGAGATGGCGCCACCTTGCTGGTGCCGCCCTCTCTGCTGCCCGCCGTCATGGCGGCCCTGCACAACCACCGG
>CAYVVK010000360.1:0-6838 GCA_964454855.1 uncultured Phaeodactylibacter sp.
CAGCTGCGGGAGCCGTAGGAGCCTTCTTTGCTTCCTACTTCATGTTCAAGTCCCATGACCTTTCCATGGTGCTCAACGGCATCCTGGGCGGCCTGGTGGGCATTACTGCCGGCGCCGACCTGATGAGCCCGGGGGCGGCCATTATTATCGGCGGGATCGCCGGGGTGATCATCCCTATCGCTGTGATATCCTTTGACCGAATCAAGATCGATGACCCGGTGGGCGCCACTTCCGTTCACCTGGTTTGCGGCCTTTGGGGCACCCTGGCGGTCGGTATCTTCGGCGCCAAAGCGGGCCTCGGCCAACTTTGGATACAACTGTATGGCACCCTGGCCATCGGCGCTTTCACCTTTGCCTTCGCCTTTGCCCTGATGTACCTGCTGAAGAAGACCATCGGCATCCGCGTGGATGAGGAGATGGAAGAGAAAGGCCTGGATTTGGCCGAACACGATATGAACGCCTACGGGGAACCCTCGGTGAGCGAACCGGCAGGCTATGAACTCACTGTAAAATAGAATAAAAAAGCTCCCGGCTGGCGGGCCGGGAGCTACAAGACATCGGTAAACCGAAATCTCGATTTGGTTGCTTCAAAGTTAAGGTATAAGGGGACTTTTACCAAAAAATTTTGAGGAAAGGATTTCGCGCTTTACCGGCATGATGCACTCAAAGCCAGCCGCTGGCTTCACCAGGGACTGGGCTTTCCCTAATTCTTTGCCGAATTGCTGTTGTCCATTTGCTAATCCTCAAAATGATTTGTTATGAAATTTTTGAAATACACCCTTGTACTAACCTTGTTCTTTGAAAGTTGGGGCTTTGTTATCCATGCACAGGATGCTGCGGCTCCTGTTACCGACACGGCAATCGCTGCCGAACCGGCCGAGACGGAGGAGGAAGAATCCAAGCTGCCTTTTAACGTTTCGGGTTTCGTGGATGCCTATTACGGGTATAGCTTCACCGAAAATGCACTGCCGACGAGCTTTACCGAAGATCACAATTCCTTCTCCCTGGGAATGGCCAATCTGGTGTTCTCCCGGGAAGGTAAAGTGGGCTTCGTGGCCGACCTGGCCGTGGGGCCGCGCGCTGAGGTGGCCAACGGGTTTAGTGGAACTACCCTTTCCGCCATCAAGCAGCTCTATGTGACGTACAGCCCGGCCGACTGGGTGACCTTTACCCTTGGTAATTTCGGCACCTTCGTCGGCTACGAGGTCATCGATGCACCGGCCAATATGAATTACAGCACCTCCTATATGTTTTCCAACGGGCCTTTCTATCATACCGGCCTGAAGGCAGATTTTGCCCTTTCGGAAAATATCGGGGCCATGCTTGGTATTTTTGACGATACGGACAGCAAACTGGATGTGACACCGGGCAAGCACTTCGGCGCCCAGTTGTCATATGCCAATGATGCAGTTGGCGTTTACGTCAATTACCTGACCGGTAAAGATGTGGAAGGGGATTCGCTTTCCGCCGAAGAGATCGGCCATCAGATTGACCTTACTGCCACCTTCCAGCTTTCCGAGAAACTGGGGCTGGGCGTGAACGCTACTTCCAAAACCAATTCCGTTGAAGAAGGAGAAAACACCAGCTGGGGCGGCGGCGCACTCTACGCTAATTACACCGTGAGTGATGCTTTTACCTTTGCTCTTAGGGGCGAATACATCAGCGACGGCGACGGCCTGATTCTCGGGGCTATTGATGGGAATGTACTGGCGCTCACCGCTTCCGGCAATTTCCATGTGGGCAGCCTGACGATCATTCCTGAATTCAGAGTGGATATGGCTTCTGATGAAGTCTTTCCCGATGCGGATGGCAAAGTCACCGACACGCTACCAGTATTTATGGTAGCGGCAGTTTATTCGTTCTAAAACATTCTTCAACTACACTAAACAATAGATTAAAATGGCAAAATTCAAACTAGAGTACATTTGGTTAGACGGCTACAAACCCACTCAACTCCTGCGTAGCAAGACGAAGATCATTAAAGATTTCGGCGGTGCGCTGGAAGAGTGCCCCATGTGGTCATTTGATGGAAGCTCCACGGAACAAGCTCCGGGGGGTTCCTCAGACTGCCTGCTGAAGCCGGTAGACATCTACCCGGACCCGGGCCGCAGGAACGGCTACCTCGTGATGTGTGAAGTGCTGGATGCAGAAGGCAACCCGCACCCGAGCAACGCCCGCGCCATCATCGATGATGACGATAACGACTTCTGGTTCGGTTTCGAACAGGAATATTTCCTCTGGGACCTCGAAACGGATCTTCCTCTCGGCTTCCCCGAGAAAGGATTCCCTGCCCCGCAGGGGCCCTATTATTGCGGTGTTGGCGGTGGAAGAGCCTACGGCCGGGATATCATCGAAGAACACCTGGACCTCTGCCTCGATGCAGGCCTGAACGTGGAAGGCATCAACGCCGAGGTGGCAACCGGCCAGTGGGAGTTTCAGATCTTCGCCAAAGGCGCCAAAGAGGCCGGCGACCAGATATGGGTGGCCCGCTACCTGCTGGAAAGGACGGCCGAGAAATACGGCATCGGCATCAACTGGCACTGCAAGCCGGTGAAAGGCGACTGGAACGGCTCCGGTATGCACGCCAACTTCTCCAACTCCCTGCTCCGGGAGGCCGGCAGCAAAGAGGTCTATGACCAGGTCTGCAATGCCTTCGGCGCTTCTCCGGACGTCATCAGTGCCCATATCGACGTATATGGCGCCGACAACCACCTGCGCCTGACCGGCCTGCACGAAACTCAGGCCATCGACAAGTTCAGCTATGGTATTTCCGACCGGGGCGCTTCTATCCGCATTCCCATCGCCACAGTGGAGAATGGCTGGAAAGGCTGGCTGGAAGACCGCCGCCCGAACTCTGCTGCCGACCCTTATAAGGTGGCCGCTCAGATCATTCGGACGGTCAAGCACGCCAGCGCGATGGTGGCTTCTAATGGTACGAAGTAAGTAGTATCCGCCTTTGCCGGAACACAGGCTATACTTTGAAAAAGTTACGATTGCTCCCGGGAGCCGCTACGGCTCCCGGCTTATGATACAAATCAGCTCTAGTTCCTGCATAGGAATATGCCATTTTCTCTGCCCCGTGCCTTACCCGCCGGGGCAGCTTTTAAATTTGGCGCGGGAACTTTTGTTAAAGAATTATTATTTTATCGTGGATGGATCGCTTGTTGCCCTCGGGGGCAGCAAGCTTTTTGTATTTTTGCACGAGCTGATTTTTATACTCAATCAATTTTTTCCTTATGAGCCTATCAAGATTTCAGGCACTGGACACTATCCTCAACCGTTCGGGCCACGAACTGGAGTACGTAGATGTACCCGACAAAAAGATCTCCAACTTCTTTGGCTGTAATGTCTTCGACGAGAAAGCCATGAAAGAATACATGGCCGAAGCCGCTTTCAGTAATGTCAAACTGGCCATCGAGTCCGGCGCCAAACTGTCGCGGGAAGATGCCGATGTGGTGGCTGACGCCATGAAGCGCTGGGCGATGGACCGCGGCGCTACCCACTACACCCACTGGTTTCAACCACTGACCGGACGGACGGCGGAAAAACACGATTCTTTCTTCAGCCTCAGCCCGGAAGGGAAGGTGGTGGAAGAATTTTCCGGCGACACGCTGGTCCAGCAGGAGCCCGATGGCTCGAGCTTTCCGGGCGGCGGCCTGCGTTCTACTTTCGAGGCTCGCGGATATACCGCCTGGGACCCCTCCTCGCCGGCCTTCATCCTGGAGGTAGGAGAAGGGAGAACCCTCTGCATCCCCACCATATTCGTGACCTACGGCGGGGATTCGCTGGATTATAAACTGCCCATGCTCAAGTCGCAGTCTTACCTGGAGCAGGCGGCCATCCCGGTTTGCCAACTCTTTGACGAAAAGGTCACCAAGGTCATTACTACCCTGGGCTGGGAACAGGAGTACTTCCTGGTGGATGAGGCCCTGTACTACGCCCGCCCCGACCTGCTGCTCACCGGGCGAACCCTGCTTGGCAAACACTCTCCAAAGGGACAACAGCTGGACGACCACTACTTCGGCTCTATTCCCGAGCGGGTGTATGCTTATATGCGCGACCTGGAAACGGAATGCCACAAACTGGGCATTCCGGTGCGCACCCGCCATAACGAAGTGGGCCCCGGCCAGTACGAACTGGCGCCCATGTACGAAGAGGCCAACCTGGCGGTAGACCACAACCAATTGCTCATGGACCTGATGGATCGCGTAGCCCACCGCCATAAACTGCGGGTGCTGCTGCACGAGAAACCCTTTGCCGGCGTCAACGGATCGGGAAAACACAACAACTGGTCCATGTCGACCAATACCGGCCGAAACCTCTTGTCGCCAGGCAAAATGCCGGGTAAGAACCTGCAGTTCCTCACTTTCTTCGTCAATACCATTCAGGCGGTATACCGCTACGCCGACATACTGAGGGCCAGTGTGGCCTCTGCTTCCAACGACCACCGGCTGGGTGCCAACGAAGCTCCTCCGGCCATCATCTCCGTCTTCATCGGAGAAACCCTGACCAATGTACTCAACAAACTGGAAGCCGGCATTGACGCCGACGAGGCAGGGGTGAAGGAAGTGCTCGACCTGCTCAGCAAGATCCCCAACCTGGAACTGGACAATACCGACCGCAACCGCACCTCTCCCTTTGCCTTTACCGGCAATAAGTTTGAGATCCGCATGGTGGGCTCATCTATGAACTGCGCGGCTCCCATGACGGTGATGAATTCCATCGTCGGCCGCCAGCTCAGGGAATTCAAAAAAGAACTGGACGAACTGATGGATGATGGCCTGGACCGCGATTCCGCCATTCTCACCATCCTAAAGCGTTACATCAAAGAGTCTAAACCGATCCGCTTCGAAGGGGATGGCTACAGCGAGGAATGGAAAGAAGAGGCGGCCCGCCGCGGCCTGAGCAATACGCCCAACACGCCGGACGCCCTGGATTATTACCTGCGGGAAGATGCCATCGAATTGTTCACTTCCAGCGAAGTGTTCACCGAGAAGGAACTGCACGCCCACTACGAGGTGATGTGCGAGAACTATATCCTCAAGCTGCAGATCGAGAGCCGGACGCTTGGAGAAATGGTCATCAACCACATCCTGCCGGCAGCCATCAGCTACCAGAGCCAGCTGGCGGAAAACATCCTGCAGCTTAAGGAACTGGGCCTGGCGGAAGACGCCTATGCTGCCCAGATGGACATCGTGAAGCGCATTTCCGAAAATGTGGGCAAGATCAAGTCCCTCGTCAATACTATGACGCAGGAGCGGAAGAAGGCCAATGGTATCGGTGATCCTGCCGGCACCGCCCGGGCGTACTGCTATGAGGTGAAACCGCTCATGGAGGACATCCGCCTCTATACCGACCGCCTGGAGTACCTGGTGGATGACCGGGAGTGGCCCATGATCAAATACCGCGAGCTGATGTTCGTGCGCTAAAGTACCTCCAGGCTTCGTCCCGGAGCAGTTTTTTAAAAAAGAACAAAAATGGACAAACGCACTTTCCTCAGAAACTTCACATTGGGCGGCCTTTCGTTAAGCCCCTTCTTCCAGCAGCTGGAAAAACTGGTGGATGCCGTGCAGCACCTCAGCCCGGAAGAGCTGGCCGGCGATGAGGCTTTCTGGGCGGAGATCCGCGCGGGCTACAGGCTCAAGCCGGATTACATCAACCTGGAGAACGGCTATTACTGCATAACCCCTCAGGAAACCCTGGAGAATTTCGTCCACCACGTCCGGGAGGTCAACTATCAGGGCTCCTGGTACATGCGGGGCGTACAGTGGGACAACAAGGACGCCATGGCCGCCAAACTGGCTGAACTGGTGGACTGCAGCCCTGAAGAAGTGGCCATCACCAGGAATACGACCGAATCGCTGGATACCATAATCGGCGGTTTCCCCTGGAAAGCAGGAGACGAGGCAGTTATGGCGGAGCAGGACTACGGCGCCATGCTCCATATGTTCCAGCAGGTAGAAAAGCGTTTTGGGGTAGTAAATAAAGTAGTTTCCATCCCGAATCACCCCAAATCGGATGAAGAGATCGTGGAGTTGTATGCCAATGCCATCACCCCCCGGGCCCGCCTGCTGATGGTGTGCCATATGATCAACGTCACCGGGCAGATACTGCCCATCCGGAAGATCTGCGATATGGCGCATGAACGAGGTGTGGAAGTGATGGTGGACGGCGCGCATGTGGTCGGCCATTTTCCCTTTTCCATCCGGGAGCTGGATTGCGACTATTACGGCAGCAGCCTGCACAAATGGCTGAGCACGCCCCTGGGCGCCGGCCTGTTGTACGTCAGAAAGGAGAAGATCCCGCAGATCTGGCCCCGTTTTGCCGACTGGGGCAGGGCCGAGGATGACATCCGCCGCCTTAACCATACCGGTACGCATCCTGTGCACACCGACCTGGCTGTGGGTAACGCCCTGGAATACTACTGGCGCCTGGGCCCCGAACGCAAGGAAGCCCGCCTGCGCTACCTTCAGAACTACTGGACGGATCAGGTGCGGGATCTGCCTCATATCGTGCTCAATACCCCGGCGGAACGCCACCGCGCCTGCGCCATCGCCAATGTGGGCATTAAAGGCATGAATCCCCACGATATGGCTGACACCCTGCTCAAAAAATACCGCATTTGGACAGTGGCCATCGACGGAGCAGGAGTACACGGCTGCCGCATTACGCCTAATGTGTATACCACCACCAAGGAGCTGGATGTGTTTGTGGGGGCGCTGAGGGAGATGGGAGGGTAGGGGCAGTGAGCAGTGAGCAGTGAGCAGTGAGCAGTGAGCAGTGAGCAGTAGGCAGTAGGCAGTAGGCAGTAGGCAGTAGGCAGTAGGCAGTAGGCAGT
>CAYVVK010000361.1:0-3593 GCA_964454855.1 uncultured Phaeodactylibacter sp.
TCCAGGATCTGGTTGAGCGGAGAGGGTAGGGCGGCCACCTTGCGCAGGCCGCCGGCGATGCCTTGCAGGCGTTCTTCGTTGAGCAGCAGGCGGTCGTATTTGGGGTTCCCGGGGTCCATGCGCTCCAGGTCCCTGCGGTTTTCGGCCAGTAGCTGATCGGTGTTTTCCAGCGTCAGGCCCGCCAGCTGGTTGAGTATGCCGGCGATGTCGGCATCGCTGAGGCGGATGAGGCGGCGGCTGGCGGCGCGGGTTTTTTTGAGGTGGGTTGTGATCTCTGCTTGTAGGTTGTGGGTGGTGGTTGCCATGATTTAGTGATTCGTTGATTTGTGACTCGAAACTCGAAACTTTTGACTCGAAACTCGTAACTCAAAACTCCTTGATTCCTGGCCAGGGTGGGTATGCAAAATAGGCAAAGGAGGGAGAAAAATCAAGCGTGCCGCTTCTCACCAGGCGGCTTAAGCCCGCCCGGCGAGTATTTGGAAGTTGCCATTGGCCGGAAAAATTGATATCTTGAAATGAAATGGCCTCTTCGGCCCATTCTTTCCCGACAATAACACAGGCTCTTTTCAGCGCTATAAGTAGCTTTCCACATGAAGCAGCTTTATTGGTATGTGATCTTAACCGGGGCTGTTCTGCAGGCGGCAGCATCCGGAGTTTTCGCTCAGGCCACCATCACGGGGCTTCTCCCCATGGATTACCAGCTCCCGTACCTCGCCTACAGCCAGCAGCAGGAGTATGAACTGCGGGCGCCCTTTGACACGCTGTGGTTGCAGGATGGCCTTTTTCGGCTGCAACTGGAGGCGGAGGGCGCTCAGCTCATTACCATAGCCTATTTTTCGGAGGTTGATGGCAAGTGGCCCGCCTGGCTCCCGCTCTATCTCTTCCCGGGAGACAGCCTTCACATCAATACCGGACATCGTAATGAAAACGGGCAGATACAGCCGGCGATCAGCGGCAGCAATGGCCCCGGGCACGAACAGTGGGCTGCATTTAAGGCCGAGCCTCCCATCTATTACCTGGAAGGCTTTTACAAAATACCGGAACAAGGAGGAGATATTGCTCCGGCCATCATCCGGAAAATAGAAAGTTACACATCACCCTTCGACAGCCTGTTGCAGCAAGGCCAGGTTTCCAGGGATTACCACGCAGTGGTGACAAGTAGCATCCGGGAGATGTTCTGCAGCCACCTGATATCTCACCTTTATCGCCAACGGGGGCAATTCGGGGCAGGCATGGCGCCGGAAAGCAAAAACCGCCTGGCGGAGGCCTTTCTCGAATATTCTTCCCTTTCGGAAAAAACGCCTTTTCGCGCCCTCGGCTATGCCTTCAGCTGTGTAGGGCGGCTGCGCTACGAGCTGCTGCGGGAATCCGGGCTTCAGGATTATTCCCAGATTGCGGATACCCTGGTAGCTCTGAACGGAGAAACCTACCGCCTGAGCGCCATGTACACCCCCATTTTGCGCGAGCCCGATGCGGCTGCCCGGGAGTACCTGTTGGCCTACTATCTGCATTTTGAGTACACTTCTTTGATTATCGAGCATATTGTGGCCACTGCGGGGGAGGTGTTCCGGTATTTCAAGGCCCTCTATCCGGACAGCCGTTATACTCCGGCGATCGAAAAGGCAAGGCTGGAGCACGCAGGGCAACTGGCCGGCCTCAGGGATAGCGAACCGCCTCCCGAGCCAGCCTTGTCGCCCACCCGCTATTACGAAGCCTGGCAACCCCAGATCATCGATGATGCCGGCCTGATGGAAGATTTTGATTTTAAAAATGAAACTACTGACTTAAGCCGGGGCAAGTACTACGTCGACATCTGGGCTACCTGGTGCGGCCCCTGTGTGCAGGAAATGCAGTACAATTACCGGACGGACAGCCTGCTGCACGCCCGTGGTTTCCAACGCCTTTACATCTCTCTGGACGGCCCGGAAAATTACGGCAAGTGGCACAGCACCCTCTACGGCCTCCACCTCGGCGGCCTGCATGTGCTGGCGGGGGAGAAGCTGCGGGACTGGTTATTTCAGAACTTTGGGACGGGCAGCAGCATCAAACTGCCGCGTTACCTTCTGCTGGAAGAGGGGAGAGTAGTTGAACCTTGGGCAGCTTCGCCTGGTAAGTTGGAGCTGTTGGGGCGGCAGGTGGAGTAAGAAGGTGGACGGATCTGGTTTACTTTATTCAACCTGCCATTCCACCACCTTCTTCTCCTCGGTAGAAAAGTGTATCCCTACAGCCACCTTCTTTTTGGCCGAATCGGCAAAAGGTTGCAGGTATCCTTTTTCCCTGATCTGCTTCAGCGCTTCTGCAGCCGGCTTATCGAGTTTGAACTCAAAGGCATAGATATACTCGTCGGTTTGGACCAGGGCATCGCATCGTCCCTGAGCGGTATGCACTTCCGATTGGACGTAGGCGCCCATCAGAGAAAACAGCAGGTGCACCAGGGCATGATAGAAATGTTCGTTCTCTTTCTGCCACAGCTCGTAGGGTATGCTGCTGAAAGTGGCGTTGATACTATCGATCACCTGTTGCATGTTTCCGGCTTCCAACCCTTTGGTGATCGCGACTACCGGTGCGAGAGCGTTACCCGCCATGGTATCCCGGTAGGCATTTAGCAGATATTGCTGCAAAGAGAAGCGCACTTCCTCGTTGGGATAGCGCAGATTGTATATCCTGAAGCGTTCATCGTAGTTGTCGATGGTTAGGTAGCCTGTCTGGAAGAGCACGGTGATGGGGTCGAGATGCTCGAAGTCGAAGCCGGCAAGCTGGTGGGCGGAGGCTTCCACCTGCTCCACATCATAGTAATGGTGCTTGCGCATCTCCTTGATCAGGAAAGTGGGGGTTCCGGTTTCGAACCAGAAATTCTGGAATTGCCGGCTGGAAAGGAAACTTAGCAGGGAGAAGGGATTGTACAACTTACTATTGCCGGCCCAGGAGTAGCCATTGTACCAACGTTTTACTTTCTCCAGCAGGTGATCAAAGGCAAGGCCATGCTTTTCGGCGGCTTTTTGTAATGGTTTGGAGAAATAGGCTTCCAATTCTTCCTGGTTGATACCAAGCAGGTTCTCCGCCTGTATGGCCATAGAAAGGTTGTAAAGGTTATTGAGGTCAGAAAAAATGCTCACCTTGGAAAAGGCGGAAACACCGGTAATGAACACCAGTTCCAGATGAGGGTCACTGTCTTTAATGATGGAATACAGGCTCTTGAGCGTCTCCCGGTTGGCCTCGGCCTGTGGCAGGTCGTCCAGATAATCTATGATGGGTTTGTCGTATTCATCGATCAGTAAGGACACCTTGCGGCCGAACTTCTTATTGGCCTTTATGATAAGGTCTTCCAACGGATTGATGAGGCTTCCTCTTCCAAGAGTAAAGCCCATGCGTTCTGCCTCCCGTTCCAACCCTTCCTGAATGGCTGTTTGCAATGGATTATCCTTGTATTTAAAACTGGCGAATTTGATGTGGATCACCGGGTTGGTTTTCTCCCAATCCCAATGATCTTCGATCCACAGGCCTTCGAACAATTCCCGGCTGCCGGCGTACAGCTCCTTCATGGTAGATAAAAGCAGTGACTTGCCGAAGCGGCGGGGGCGGGAGAGAAAATA
>CAYVVK010000361.1:3603-6830 GCA_964454855.1 uncultured Phaeodactylibacter sp.
TAACCTTCGGTACGAAGCTCCCGGAAATCCTGTATGCCGATGGGGTATTTCATAACAACAAATATAAGGAATTTCGTGGCGCGTTCATCTCGCCTGTAGCCGAAAGGGCAGATCGCGAGGCTGTCACTTCTGTACACCGAGGCAACCCGGCCTCCAAACATGCTCTTAGGAACACAAAAGCCCGCTCCAAAATGGAGCGGGCTTTGTAGCGTAAAAGAGTAAACGGCTACTTAATTCATATTCCGACGATCAATTTATCAGAATAAAATTGACATTCCCACGTACCCGGAATAAGTTTCGATATGGGTTCGGTCGAGTACGTAGTATCCGTCATTAGCGGAAGTCTTGCTGTTGTCGCTGATGTCAAACAAGCCATAAACACCGCGGAACCCTAATCCCAGGCGAATATTGCGCGCCTCGTTGAGGCCGAAGTCTAAGCCGGCTCCGTAGGCAACGCCAAGATCACCTTTCTTTACTGAAAGTACAGCTTCCGGTGGTTCGTTGCCATTGCCGCCGGTGGTAAGAAGGCTGCTTCCGGCGCTAATCCCAATCTGCGGGCCCGCTACGATATTAAAATTGACAAAATTGGCCTTGCCAGTATTGTACGAAAGCAATAACGGAATATTAATATACTTTAAAGTTATTTTCCGTTCAACATCCAGTTCTTGGTATTTCTGTGATGTGGTATTGTAGATAACTTCTCCCTGTATCCCGAAATGATCAGTGAAATTGAATCCCAGGAATGCTCCAAATCCATATCCCAGCGTTGCTTCTCCTTTTACCGTGCCACCGGAAGAAGTGTTTATGTCAAGTGAAGAAACCGTTGGCATGAACCGTAGGCCGAATTCGCCTTTTTGGGCATCCACCTTATTTGCGCTCACAAACAACAGAACCGCAAAAAAGATGAATAATGCGATTTTTTCTTTTAAATTTCTCATGTTCTTTTTATTAAGTGAAAGTACTAGTGAATTCTGTTTTGCCACTCTGTTTTAGAGTATGGGGGAAACAGAAAAAGCCCCCGGCAACAATGCCGGAGGCAGCATTGGTTTAGGGATCATAACTAAAGTAAAAATCGTTTGTCCATTTTCTCAATACTCACAGTGCAAGGTAACCCCTTTGATCCTCCTTAGTATTACACACCTTTTTATATAAGTTATATCATTCACACTTAATTAAGCTTTATGAGGGCGCGCCCTGTGCAGTACGCAGGCAGCCAGGCCACTCCATTCCAACTGAATGATGGGGCAGGTAGGGTTGAGAGAGGATGAAATGGCCGCTGTTCTGTCAGCTATGGCAGTCGAGGCAATGATGATTACGGCGCAGGGGCTTCCGCCTTCCACTCCACCACCCGGCGCTCCTCACTGGAAAAATTGACGCCCACCGCAATCTTCTCCTTCGGCGAATCGGCGTAGGGCGCCAGGTTGGCCTTTTCCCTGATCTGCTGCAAGGCTTTCTCCGCCGAGCCGTCGAGTTTGAATTCGAAGGCGTAGATGAAGTCGTCCGTCTGCACCAGGGCGTCGCACCTTCCTTTGTCCCGTCGTAATGGCTCTTCGAAGTAGGATTCCAGTTCCTCCTGAGTAATACCCAGAAGTTCCTCCGCCAGGTCGGTAAGGGAAATATTGTAAAGATTATTGAGGTCCAAGAAAATACTCATCTCACCAAAGGCCGATGCGCCGGTGATGAACACCAGTTCCCGGCTGTCGGCGTACAGCTCCTTTATGGTAGACAAAAGCAGGGACTTGCCTAAATTTGATAACTTATCTTTCCTCAAATGGATACTCCCTATGCGCAGATCAAGAACCTTCGGGCAGGCACTCACCTACAAAGACCAAACCGGCGTCCCCGCCTCATAAGGCATACAGCCCTCATACCCGCCCGGCACCGGCAGGTAGGCCAGCACCTCGGTGCCGATCTGTTCGGAAGTAAAGTAGCCGGTCAGCACCAGTTCTTTGAGTTCCAGGAAGAAGGGGTAGTCTTCTTCGTCCAGGTAGGGGTTGGTGCCCACCAGCTGGCGGGCGGCCTTATCCTGCTGGTTGAGCAGGGCCAGTTGTTCTTCCTCGCTGCAGTCGAGGAAGGCCTTGCCGTTGGTGGTTTTACACATTTCCATCAGTTCGGCCAGGCCTTTGCTGAAGCGGGCCTGGTCTTCGGCTTTTCGGCAGTCCTTCACCATGAGGTCTATAAATTCGTGCACGAAGACATCCTGGGCGCCCGGTATATCGGTGCGCGGCAGGATGCGCTCGGCGATCTCGGCGATCATCAGCCCCTCTTCTTTGGTGAAGTAGGCGGGTTGCCACTCATCAAGCGGGCTCTTCTGTTCAGGTTGGCAGCCCTGCAGCACCCCGGCAATGGTGGAGGCGGAAAGGGCGTATCCGGTGATCAGGGCAGTTCTTTTTAAAGCTTCTCTGCGGTCCATATGATTTGGCTTTTGGCTGTTCGCGTTTCGCTGTCCGCAATAGTGCAAATGGCGAATAGCGAGCAGCGAAGTGCGAACAGCATCTCTAAAGATTCATTTTCTTCAATTCCTTCACCGCATGATCAGCAGCGCGGGCCGTCAGCGCCATATAGGTCAGCGAAGGATTCTGGCAGCCGGCGGACGTCATGCAGGCGCCGTCGGTGACGAATACGTTGGGCACGTCCCACACCTGGTTCCATTTATTGAGCACGGAGGACTTCGGGTCGCGGCCCATGCGGGCGGTGCCCATCTCGTGAATGCCCAGGCCAGGGTAGGAGCCGGCGTCGTAGGTTTCCACGTCTTTGAAGCCGGCAGCTTCCAGCATTTCGGCAGCGTCGGCCATCATGTCCTGGCGCATGGCCATTTCATTCTCTTTGAACTCACAGTCGATCGTGAGTGTGGGCAGGCCGTGCTTGTCGCGCACCTCCTGGTTGAGGGTGGCCTTATTCTCGTAGTAGGGCAGGCACTCTCCGAAGGCGCCCATGCCCACCTGCCAGGGGCCGGGGGTGATGAGTTTGGCCTTGAAGTCGGCGCCCAGGCCGGTTTCCAGCTCTTTAATGCCCTGCGTCCAGTCTTCCCGGCTGCCGCTACCCTGGTAGCCGAAGCCGCGCAGGTAGTTCTTATTTTCGCTTTGCTTGTCGAGGTTGCGGAAGCGCGCCAGGTAGAAGCCCGTGGGGCGGCGGCCCTTGTAGTATTTATCGCCGAAGCCGTCGTAGTTGCCTCTGGCGCCACAGCGAAAGTGGTGGACCATCAGGTTGTGGCCCAGCTGGCCGCT
>CAYVVK010000362.1:0-552 GCA_964454855.1 uncultured Phaeodactylibacter sp.
CGACCTCGTGGGTGCAGGTGCGGCCCAGGTCGAAAGGCGCTATTGCCGAGCCGCCGCGGCCGAAGTAGCGGTAGTCGTTCACCACGCCGTCGGTATCCGCAGAGCCGCCGGGAAACTGGGCATAGCCGAGGATGCCGCCGCCGATGTCACAGACCCAGATGTTGAGGTAGTCGCCGGCGGGCCAGGCGTCCTTGCCCCCGGAGGAGGAGAACTTCACGGCATCATTGGTGCCGAAGGAGGAAGTACGCGTAGAGGCCGTGCGCGTGATGCCGTTGGTGGGGTTGCCGTTGGGGTCTACTGTGGCCAGGCAGAACTCGACCTCCGAATCGGCGGCCACGCCCTGGAAAGCGGAAGGGGTATTGGCCGCATCGGCATTGAGCCGGCGGAAGTCTTCGTTCAGCACGTCGAGCTGCGATTGCACCTGAGCGTCGCTGATGTTCTCGCTACTGCTTTTGTAGACGATGTGTACGACCACCGGTATGGCGATCGTGCCGGCCACGGCGCGCAGAGCCTGCCGTTGTATCCGCTCGGTATACTGTTCGACATGCCGGA
>CAYVVK010000362.1:562-6275 GCA_964454855.1 uncultured Phaeodactylibacter sp.
TTCCCGCTCTGGATTTTCCCTGATCTGTTGTTCCAGGTATTCCATGGTACTGCAATTGCGTTCCTGAGCGGAGCTTCGCGGGCTCAGGGCCAGCAGAAACAACAGGCACAAGGCAAAGGGTAAAAATCTGTTCATAAGGCCAAGAATTAACAGGGTTTGAAAATAGGATCTTTCCTTATTGCACATAGCACCCCACTACCTGGCGCGCATGGAAAAAACCGCTGCGTGCAGGTATCTGATACCGGGGAAGCATGTATCCTTGGGAGTGACACGGGCCGGGACAACAGGCCAGTGCCAGGGCAGGAACTTTAACCTGTCCGTAAATTCAGGTAGTGGAAAAAATAGTTTAAAATGTAGTGTTTTGATAGTCAGGGTGAAGTAGTCGGCTGGAAGTGTTGTTTATCGTGTCCGGATGTACTGTTGGCGGGACTAAAAATAGAAAATAATTCTACAAGTCGGCCTTTTTTTGGAAAAAAACATACCTCTGTGAAGAAGGGGAGAAATAATCTCTTTTCAAGTATTTGGAAATCAATAAATTGAAAATATCGCCCGGTGAAAAAAGGTGGCTTGCCCGGGTAGGGCCTCCGCTTTATCGAACTTGCTCCACGGGGCAAGCGTTCAAAGAGCAAAGGCGTAAAAGGATGCTTTTTTCTTTTTGAAAACTGCAATTGTTCAATATGTTCAAACCCAATATATACATCATCCTGGCCCTGGGATTCTTTTCCCTGTTTACCATGCAGGCCCAGGATGAGCCGGAACCCCGGCCGGAACTCCAGATCGAAATCCGCCAGTCTCAGTTTCACGATGATTTCACCAAGCGTGAATTGCGTAACTACCGCCTTATCGGCCGTAAATTCACCTTGATCGTAGAAAAATTTGATGATCCTGAAGCAGAAGTTGCCTTTGACAAAGTCCTGGATGGAGCCACACTGTTTCAGCTCAAGCAACTCATAGAGCGCAACCGGGTGATGGACACCGAATTCGGTTGTGAAATGATATCCCGTGATACGCGCACCAAGCTGAAAACGGAGATCCGCATATTCTACGAAGGAAACGAAGTAAGCTGCTATTCCTTCGACCAGCCTTTCGCCCGGCAGATTGAAGAAGTGCTGAAGGCCATCAACGAGATCATGCCCATGGAAAAATACAAGCTGGCCATTCCCTCCTTGAATCCCCGTATCGAAGTAGGGCAATAAGAAAAGGCATTGGTTTAGCGGAAAAAAAAGCCGAAATTGGCAGCAAGGCTATAATCAAAAGAAATAATCAATGACTCCCAAAGAGAGAATTTACGATGCCTTCGGCGAACTCGTCTACCTGGTGGCCAAAGCCGATGGGCTGATCCAACCCACCGAGGTGGAAGCCCTGGAGAATATCCTGCGCGGGCATCCGAAAGCCAAACAGATCAAGTGGTCGTTCGATTATGAACGCCAGCATAAAAATGACCTGGAAGGCCTCTACCAGAAAGTGATCGACCGCTGCCGCGAAAATGGGCCCGATCCGGAATACCAGTTCCTCGTCGAGATGATGGAAGACGTAGCCCGCGCCAGTGCAGGCATCGATAAAGAAGAAGAAGGCGTGATCGATGGCTTCGTCCACGACCTCACCGAGCGCTTCAAAGAAGACATCAGGAGTATCAACGAACTTAAAAGCCAATAAACATGCAAACTATTTTGGGTGCCGGTGGAGCCATTGGCGTTCCACTGGCCGAAGCCCTTCGCACTTACACCAAAGACGTCCGCCTGGTAAGCCGCAAGCCGGAAAAGGTGAATGAGGCCGATGAGCTTTTTCCCGCCGACCTCCGCCACCGCGAACAGGTATTGTCAGCAGTAGAGGGTTCAGAGGCCGTTTATTTGACCGTTGGGCTGCCCTACGATATTCGGGTGTGGCGCAGGGATTGGCCGGTGATCATGCGCAATGTGATCGAAGCCTGCGAAACGCATGAAGCCAAACTGGTATTCTTTGATAATGTCTACGCTTACGATATCGATTACCTGTCCTCCATGGATGAACAGACGCCCATCAACCCGCCCACCAAAAAAGGCAGAGTCCGGGCGGAATTGCTGCGCATGATCGACGAGGAAGTGCAGGCCGGCAGGCTCACCGCCCTGATCGCCCGGGCAGCTGATTTCTATGGGCCCGGCATCGAGAACAGCGTCCTGCAGGAAATGGTGCTCAAGAACTTCCGGAAAGGTAAAAAGGCCCAGTGGTTCGGCCGCCTCGACAAGATCCACAATTTCACCTACTCTCCCGATGCCGGCCGCGCCACCGCTCTGCTCGGCAATACGCCCGATGCCTACAACCAAACCTGGCACCTGCCCACAGAAAGTAAAAAGCTTATCGCCCGCGAGTGGATTGCCCTTTTCGCCAAAGAGATGGGCGTGGAACCCCGGGCCCAGGCCCTGCCCATCTGGTTGGTCAAATTGCTGGGCCTTTTTATTCCCATCATGCGCGAACTGGGCGAAATGGCCTACCAGTTTAACCGCGATTATTTCCTGGACAGCAGTAAGTTTGAAGAACGCTTTCCCGATTTTGAGATCATGGCCCCCGAAGAGGGAGTAAGGGAAGTAGTGCAGGCGGCCGGGAAGTGACTGGGAAGTGACGCCTCCGGTTCTGCCTTTGGGCTCGAGGTGTCGCTTGCCGTCTGGTTTGCAGGCGACACCTTTTTTCCGCCCTTTGGCTGTGCAGAAGGCGTCACCTGGTCCAGGCGAAAGGCTCAAAAATCATTATCTTACCTCAAAAATGATCATGAAATATTTATTCCCGCTGTTTTCTTTCTTTCTGCTCTCCTATAACCTGGCGGCTCAAACCCAGCGCATTCCCGCAGAAAAGGATGACATCGTCATCACGCCCATACTCCACGCCACCATGGTTATTCAATGGAACGGCCTTACCATCTACATGGACCCCTACGGCGGAGCAGCGCGTTTTGCTGATCTCCCGGCGCCGGATATGGTGGCCATCACCCACGTGCACGGCGACCACCTCAACGCGGCGACCCTGGACGGCCTGGACCTCGATAATGCTACTCTCGTGGCTCCTCAGTCGGTAGTGGACGAGCTGGGAGGCATCCTCTTTCGAGACACCCTGCTCCTGAAAAACGGAGAAAAGGCCGAATGGCATTCCATACAAATGGAAGCCGTACCTATGTACAACCTTCCCGAAACCGAAGACTCGCGCCATCCCAAGGGGAAAGGTAATGGCTATGTGCTCACCATCGGCGGCAAGCGCATCTACATCTCCGGCGATACTGAGGACATCCTGGAGATGCGCCAGCTAAAAGACATCGATGTGGCGTTTGTTTGCATGAATCTGCCTTATACCATGGACATCAAACAGGCCGCCAGCGCCGTACTTGATTTTAAGCCGAAAGTGATATATCCCTTCCACTACCGGGGCGGCGGCGGCAAGTTCAGCGATGTGGAGGAATTCAAGAGGATGGTAAATGAGAAGAATGAAAATATCGAAGTGCGGCTGATCGAGTGGTATCCGAAGCAGTAAGCCGGTTGAGTTCACCGCGAAGGCGCGAAGAACGCGAAGTTTGGAGAGTTGGCCTCTAACCTGATCCGTAAACTTTGCGCCCTTCGCGCCTTCGCGGTTAAACTCAGGAACGGCACGGCCTTACTCGGCCGGGTAGAAAAACTGCTCCCGCGCGATCTTTCCCTCATTGACCTGATACACGCATATCTCCTCCATCATACCGCGCTCACCGGTTTCCTTGTTCGTGCTATCCATTTTCATGGTAACCGTAAAGTGATTGGCGGCTACGAGCGGATCGGAGACTTCCATAGAGTGCACTTCGGTAGTCTTTTCGAAGTACTCTCCCTTGGCCTGCACAGCCTGCATGCCTTTGGCCTCGCGCGGCTCTCCGGCAGCTTCGATGCTTACGATGTCTGGGGAATACAGCTCCTGATAAGCTTGTCCGTTTTTGCCTTGCCGACAAAGTTCTACCAGTCGGTTGGCGACTTCTTGCGTGCTCATAAATTAAATCATTTAGGGTTAAAAAGTGTAAATTGGTTATAGTGCTTGCAAGATAAAGTGGGTGAATGTTGTTTAACATTTTTTGTTTGAAAATTTTTGTTTGATGTCGTCCAGATTACCAAGTATGACACCCAGGGGCCTTCTTCATCTTCTTTTTCTGTTTTCCCTTTTCTCCTGCAACTCTGCTTCGGAGCAGGAAAAAGCTGCTTTGCCCAATTTGGAAAGCTTACATCAGGCTATGGAGGCCTTTAATAAAGCTTATGCTCAGGCAGATGTAGCAGCGCTGGATAAGATGCTCACCACCGGCTACCTGCACACCAACGGCAGCCAGCCGCCGGCAGCTAAGGAGGCCTGGCTGGATTATGTGGAAACGCGCCGGCTCGCCCTCGAAAAGGCCGACCTGGCCATCGACAGTTACCAGATGCTGGATATACAGGCCAGGATGCATGGGCCCGCCGCCGTGGTTTGCGGCCGGGTGCGCGTCAATGGGCTAAACGAAGACGGCCCTTTTGAGCGGGAGTACCGCGTGACCCACCTCTGGGCTTTTGAGAACGGGCTCTGGAAGCGGGCAGCCTTCCACGACGGGCGCATCAAATGATTAAAAAAGCGGCAATAGGGTATCCTTTTCCCGCCACACGGCATCAAGCTGGAAACAAAAAGAATCCGTAAACCCAACCAAAATTCCCTATCTTTTAGGATGGAAACACCGATCTTCAGAAAACCAGTTATCACGGCTCTGCCATGAAAAAAAGCACCGAACACCGATTGTCCGATAAACAGTACCTGGAAGGCCTGCTGGGAAGAGACCCGGCGGCATTGGAAAACATGTACGAGCATCTGTTCCCCGGCATCGCGAAGTATGTGCTGGACAACAGCGGCAGCCGCGAAGACGCCGAAGATGTATTCCAGGAAGGCCTGCTGGTGCTGTACCGCAAGGCCAAAAAGGGAGAGCTGGCCCTGAGCAGCAGCTTCTACACCTTCTTCTACGCCGTCTGTAAACGCATCTGGATGAAAAAACTGAGCCGGGGAAAAACAAAAAGAGCCCTGCCTCTGGAAGAAGAAAGGATGGGGGAATTACCGCACGAGATAGAGCAGGCCCTCGACCGCTCGGAGCAATACCAGCTCTACCGCCAACAGTTCAAACTGCTGGGCGAAGACTGCCAGAACCTGCTGCTGCTTTTTTTCAGGGGCCAGAGCATGGCGGAGATCGCCGCCCAGATGGGCTACGGCAGCGAAGGCTACGCCAAAAAGCGCAAATTTCAGTGTAAGGAACAACTGGTGCAGCTGATCAAGGCCGATGGCCGCTACCGGGAGCTCCGCTAAAACAACAGGAAACATGAAAGACGAGCAACTATACGAACGCATCGAAGCCTACCTCTCCGGCAACATGCCGCCGGAAGAGGCCGATGCCTTTCGCAAAGAAATGGAGGCCAACCCGGCCCTGGAGGCGGAAGTGGCCCTGCACCGTGGTATAGCCGAAGCGGTGGAAGAAGAAGAGGAGGTGGAAGACCTGGAAAATAAGGTCGGCGCCATTCTGAAAAGAGGGAAGGAAAAGGCCCGGCGGCCGGTTCCCCGGCAGCGCTTTTTTTCTGCCCCACAGTTGCGCCTGGCGGCTGCCGTGGCCCTGCTGGTTATCACGGCCCTGGCGGTTTACGTATACCTCCGTTCCGGTCCCGGCGGCAACACCACGGAAGCCCTTTTTGCCGAATACATCACCTATCCGGAATCCATATAT
>CAYVVK010000362.1:6285-6826 GCA_964454855.1 uncultured Phaeodactylibacter sp.
ATATATGAAGTTCCGGCAGTGCGCTCGCAGGAAGAAGCGGGACAAGAGCGCGAAGGGGTGGCCGCCCGGCTCGATTCCCTCTGGCTAAGAGCGGATGAACTGTACCAGGCCGGCCAGTTCGAACTCGCCCTGGCCACACTGCAGGAGGTGGAAACGCAGGAAAAGCAGCTCTTCGGGCAGCCCAGCTCCCGCCTGCACTACTACCGGGGCATACTGCAGGCCTTGACGAAGCAATACCGCGCCGCTCTCTCCTCCTTTGAGCGGGTATCTGCCACCTACACTGAAGAAGCGGCCTGGAAGCGGGCACTCATCCTGCTCCGTTTCGAGGGCCGGCGGCAGGGGGCCATCCGGGCGCTTCGGGCGATCGCCAATTCCAGTACGCCACGGCAGGGTGAAGCGCGGGAGTTGTTGGAAAAGCTGGGCGTGGAGGATCGATGAGGCCGAAATTCCCTGACAATGGCCATGCCATTCCCGCCTTTTTTTGAAATAACGTGAGTTCGGGATAAAATTGATGGTAAATCGTTGCAATTGCAGTTCGCTT
>CAYVVK010000363.1:0-3099 GCA_964454855.1 uncultured Phaeodactylibacter sp.
GGCGTGCTCGTCCTCGCCGCCACCAATGCCCCCTGGCATCTCGACCCGGCCTTCCGCCGACCCGGCCGCTTCGACCGCATCATCTTCGTGCCGCCGCCTGACGCAACCGCCCGCGAGGCCATCCTCCGGATCAAACTCAAAGGGAAACCGGTAGGGAATATTTCTTTCGACAGGCTGGTGAAAAGAACGGAAGGCTTCTCCGGCGCCGACCTGGAGGCCGTGATCGATATGGCCATAGAAGGCAAACTGGAGGAAGCCATGCGTACCGGCACGCCTCAGCCCATCGAATCGGATGATCTGGAAAAAGCCGTTAAAAAACACCGGGCCACTACAAAGGAATGGTTCAGCACCGCCAAGAACTACGCGCTCTTTGCCAATGAGGCGGGTATTTACGACGAGATCCTCGAATACCTCAATATCAAGAAATAGGGCCAGCATAAATGAACATCCACCTGGAACGCGGAAAACTCTTGCTGGCGCAAAACCGCCTGGCGGAAGCCGAACGGGAGCTCAAGGAAGCCCTTGCCTATGCCCCCGAAGATGCCTATGCCATGGCCTGGCTGGCGGAATGCTACCTCAACGGCAGCCGCTTCCGGGAAGCCCTGGAGCTCAGTGAGCGCGCCATGGGCTATGCCCCGCACAATTCCTTTCTGTTATATACCCTGGCTCGTTCCTACTTCTACAACCAACAGGTGGAGCAGGCCAGAGGGGTGATCCGCGAGGCCCTGCAAATTAACCCCAACGACCCGGACTTTTTCCTGCTGCTGGCCCATGTGGAATTCTACGAAGAAAACTGGAACAAGGCTCTCAAAGCCGCCGAACGCGGCCTGGAACTCGATGCCGAGAACGTCAACCTCGTAAACATGCGGGCACAGGCGCTCGTCAAACTCAACCGCAAGGGAGAGGCCGCCGCCGCCATCGACTATGCCCTGCATCGCGCGCCGGAAGACAGCTACTCGCACGCCAACAAGGGCTGGGTGGCCATTGAACAGGGAAACTATGAGAATGCCTTTACCCACTTCCGCGAAGCCCTGCGCCTCAATCCCGAGAATGGCTACGCCCGCCACGGCCTGAAAGAGGCCATCAAGGCCAGGAACTGGCTGTACCAGGGCATCCTGAAGTATTTTCTCTGGATCAGCAAGATGAACCAAAGGGGCCGCTGGGTTTTTATCATTGGCCTGTATATTCTATACCGCATTCTCATAGAAGTGGCGGAGCGCTACCCGGCGGCGGCGCCGCTGCTGTATCCCCTTATTGGCTTTTATATCCTCTTTGCCTTCTCCTCCTGGGTGGCCATCCCGGTGTCCAACCTGTTTCTGCGGCTCCATCCTCTGGGAAAACATGCCCTGACGGAGGATGAGGCCCGGGGCGCCAATATCGTGGGCGGGCTGCTGGGCGGAGCCATCATTGCCCTGGCTGCTTTTTTCCTTTCCGGGATATCCCATCTGCTCTTCCTTTCCATCTACCTGTTTGTCATGCTCATTCCCGTAGGCGGCCTGTTCGGCGTTTCCGCCGAAGGGCGGGCGCGGCAGTACCTCACTTATTATACGCTTGGCCTGGCGGGCGTAGGGCTGGCTGCCGTTTTTACGCCTTTCAGCGGCTGGCTGGGCCTGGCCTTCCTGCTGGGCGTGTTCGCCTATAGCTGGGTGGCGAATTATCTGATCGGGAAGGATGCGCGGGAGTTTCGGTAGGCCGGAACGTTGGAAGGCCGGTAGGTCGAAAGGTTTCAGCTGAGGCTCTTTGATTAGGGCTTACCACTACGGGATTATCCAAAAAAAGCCTGTCCTGCAGTTGTCCGGTGTGTGTAGAGGGGATGTGTGGGCGATTTTCCCAATATTTAGTGAAATAGTAGCACTGTCAAATATGTTTTCGAGCATCGGGATAAGACTTGATAAGTTTACCGATGCTTACCTGACAGAACACTTGTCGGGCCTACTCTTATCCAATCCATTATGAAAAAACATATTCTTCTAGCCAGCTTAATCCTGCTTTTCGGTTTCCAGGCCCAGGGCCAACACTTTTTAAGCACCGACGGCCAGGCCATTGTTAATGAAAACCAGGATACCATCCTGCTGAGGGGAATGGGCCTGGGAGGCTGGATGGTGCAGGAAGGCTATATGTTGCAAACGGCCAGTTTCGCCAATCCGCAGCATGAGATCAGGGCAACCATAGAAGCACTGATCGGCGAGGCGGACACCGAGCTGTTTTACGAGGCCTGGCTGGCCAGTCATGTCCGGAAGGCGGATATCGATTCTCTGAAAGCCTGGGGCTTCAACTCCGTTCGGCTCCCCATGCATTACAACCTGTTCACCCTGCCCATCGAAGAAGAACCGGTGGCGGGGCAGCAAAGCTGGCTTACCAAGGGCTTTGAATTGACAGACAGCCTGATCTCCTGGTGCAAACAGAATGAGATGTACGTCATTCTGGACCTGCACGCCGCTCCCGGCGGGCAGGGGTACGACCAGGGGATCTCAGACTATGACCCCACCAAACCGTCTCTTTGGGAAAGCCCCCAAAACCGGGATAAAATGGTGGCCCTCTGGAAAAGGCTGGCCGAAAGATATGCCGATGAACAATGGGTGGCCGGCTATGACCTGCTCAATGAACCCAACTGGGACCTGCCCGGCAACACGGCGCTGAGAAATCTGTATCAGGACGTGACCGAAGCCATCCGCTCCGTGGATACCAAACACATCCTGTTCATCGAGGGCAATTGGTTCGCCAATGATTTTACCGGCCTCACTCCGCCCTGGGATGACAATATGGTGTATTCCCCGCACAAGTACTGGTCGTTTAATGGCCAGGCCTCGATACAATGGGTGCTGAATATTCGCGAGGCGCACAATGTGCCCCTCTATCTGGGAGAAAGCGGAGAGAATTCCAACGTCTGGTTTCGGGACGCCATCCGCCTGCTGGAGGATCATGATATCGGCTGGGCCTGGTGGCCAATGAAAAAGATCGAATCCATCGCAGCCCCCCTGTCGGTAGTGAAAACCCCGGAGTACCAGGCCCTGCTGGACTACTGGAATGGGAACGGGCCGGAGCCTGCGGCGGAATTCGCCCGGGCGGCCCTCATGGAGATCGCCGAGGGGCTGAAGG
>CAYVVK010000363.1:3109-6822 GCA_964454855.1 uncultured Phaeodactylibacter sp.
GTCATCGACGCCATGTTCCGGCAGCCCTATTCCGAGAAGACGCTTCCGTTTAGGGCCCATAACATCCCGGGCGTTATCCACGCTACCGATTTTGACATGGGCGTTATCGGAGAAGCTTATTTCGACAGCGAGGTGGCCACCTACCACGTTTCCACCGGAAATTATACGGCCTGGAACAACGGCTGGGCCTATCGCAACGATGGAGTGGACATAGAGCCTTGCACCGATAATGTCAACACCAACGGATATAATGTCGGCTGGACGGATGATGGAGAGTGGCTGCAGTATGAGGCGGCCGTTATTGAAAGCGGCGTTTATGAGGTACAACTGCGGGTGGCTTCCGGAGAATCCGGTGGCGAGCTGCACTTCGCCGCCGGAGAAGCGGCTCTTACGCCTTCTTTCGCCACACCGCCCACCGGCGGCTGGCAATCCTGGGTGACGATAGGGAGCAATGTAGAGCTCTCCGCAGGCATTCACAACATCCGAATGGTGATCACGCAGGCGCCCTTCAATATGAACTGGTTTGAATTTAGCCTGTTGCCTACCTCAACCGGGGAGTCCGGTTTTACGGAGCCGATGAATGTGTTTCCCAACCCCGGCACTGGCTTGTTCCGCCTGCAGGGAAGCCTGGAAAAGCGCCAAAATATTCAGATACAGCTCTACAACTCCCTGGGGCAGGCCGTATGGCGGGAGCGGCTCGATGGTTTTTCTGAACTTGACAGAACCATTGACTTGCGTGGCCTGCCCGAGGGCAGCTATGTGCTTTGCATCCGCTTGGAGAGCGGGGCGGTGTTGACGACGAGGGTTGTCAAGGCTCGGTAGTTTATTTTCTTCGTTTTTTACTCTATATTGTAGAAAATGTCTACAATGGCCGCAGCTAACGTTTATGATACTGTCGCTGACTTTATTGCCAGCATGAATCCGCAGAAGGTTTTGGAACTTCGTGCCGACCCGGAGATGCAGCAGCGGTTGGAAGAACTCATCGAAAAAGAAAAGCCTTCCGGCCTGACGGCTGAAGAAAAAGAGGAGCTTGACCATTACATCGTTTTGGAACGGCTTATTCGCCTGGCAAAAGCGAGGGCCAGATATCGGTTGGCACAATGAGCCGGTATGTTTCGGATTCTCTACGTCGGCTTGATGCATCAGTGTATGAAACCCTAAACAGCTATACAACACTTTTTCGAGGGTGGGGCTTGTAATGCATTATGAACGTGTCTGGTTGAAAAAACTATAATATTGATATATTTGCCCAATAAAAGCACAAATTGGATGAGTAAACTACCTAATGCTCCCTTATTGGAGGTCATTTTTGAGATGAGATGGAAAATCTCTAACAAAGAAGATTTAGAGAAATACCAATATTTGCACGGAGATCTATATTCTGAGCTTAGGGATGTCTATTCATACAGGGAAAGTTTATCTACTCCAGAGATTCCGATAGATGTACTAATTAATCACCCTATGTATAGGTTTCGCAAAGCTGAGGGGGGGTATCCACTTTATCAGGTTGGCCCTGGAATCATTACTTTAAACACCACAGATGAAAAATACTATTGGGAGCAGTACTATAAATGGGCCGAAAAATTAATCTCTTCTTTTCTGAAAGTCTACAGCTTTAAGAAAGAAGACGTAATACAACCAAACTTAATCTATATCGACTTTTTTAAATTAGACTTTGAAGTTGATGACGCTTATGAGTTTCTTAACAGAAATTTAAATATAGCTTTTAAACAGAATTTCTACACATCAGAAGAAGGGCCAAATAATGTGAATTTGGGGTTTTATTATCAGACTGGTCATGGAGACCTGGCTGTTACTTTCAAAAAAGGGAAGAACAGTAACCAGGAAGATGGAATAGTGATGCAAACAATAATTTTTGGGCACAAACTGTCACCCGAGATGAACCCTATTTTAGCATGGTTGGAGAAGACTCATGAATTCAGCAGTAATTTATTTAAAGATATCACGAAAGGTGAACTTTATGAATCATTTCTTAATTAGAACTAAATATTTGTAAAATGATTTTTCCAATATTCTTTGATTCTGATGTGGAGCCTCAAGTTCATACAAGGGTAAAACAACTTACAGCTGAATATTTAGCACCTGTTACGAATGGAAGTTTATACCTTCCGAGTTTTATGAAATACTTGGGGGACAATTATGAAGATATTACCCTGCCCCAGACAAGTACAAGAACAAATGTTTCTGAATATTCTTTAGAGAGTTCAACCGTTCAGTCAGTTCCCGAAAAATTCACTGTAGGTTTTTATAATGATGAATATGAACTTATCCCAACACTTCCTACTGGAAAGAAACTGAAATTAAAAGTCAGAATTAAAACCATTTCAAAAAAAGCTCCTAAGGTTTTTCTCTAGGAATAGGCGGTAAAAATTGATTACAGAATGGATTATCCATGGTATAGGATTGTTGAGAATTCCTTTGAATTACAACAGGGCGATTTTATTCCTGACTGTCCAATTTTTATTCCTCCTTCAGTTATCTCTGAGAATTTAGAAGTTGAAGTAGATGTGAGGTTGATGGATTCTATAATTCTATCTCAATCTTGTGATTTGGTAAATGATAAATTAGAAATCATCTTAGTCTGTCCCTATTTTTCACTAAGCTCCTTTTTAGATGGTTTGCCAGAAGATCAAACCAGTTCAAAAAAGGCAAGAAAACGGATAGTCGAAAATTTAAGAAAAGGTTATCTTCCTGGTTACCATCTTTTAAATAGGAATCCGCAACAGGATGACGCCCTAAATGATTATCAAGTTGTAGATTTTAGAAACGTATATGGCATTCAAATTCATTCTCTGAAGAATATAGTTTCAAAACTAAAAAGAAGGATAAGATTACTACCGCCCTATAGAGAACACTTATCACAAGCTTTTGCAAGGTATTTCATGAGAGTAGGTTTGCCACAAGATATAAGAATTGAAGGCTATTGAATACACTTTATAAAAGGTTAGTTCTAAAACCATCTTATCACCCCACCGCAAAATGATACCCCACTCCCTTCAGCGTAATGATCTCCACCGACTCATCTTCCTTCAGGTAATCCCGTAGTTTTTTGATATACACATCCAGGTTGCGGGAATTGAAGAAGGAATCGTCGCCCCATACCTGTTTGAGGATGTCGCGCCGCTTGACGATGTGGTTTTTGTGCTGGGCGAGGATGCGCAGCAGTTCCGCCTCCCGGTGGGAGAGCTTGTAGACGGTATCGCCCAGCTGCAGTTCGTAGCGCAGCAGGTGAAAGGTATAGCGGCCCAAGGGGATCTCCTCTTTGGTGTCTGCTGCGGGGCGGGAAGCGCCGGAAGACAGCTGTATGAGGTTCTGGATGCGCACGATGAGTTCTTCCATGCTGAAGGGCTTGCGGATGTAGTCGTTGCCGCCGGTGCGGAAGCCCTTCAGCACGTCCTCCGTCTGGTTTTTGGCAGTGAGGTAGATGATGGGAATATCGGGGTCGAGGCTGCGGATGTCTTTGCCGATGGCAAAGCCGTCCTTTTTGGGCAGCATCACGTCCAGCAGGCAGATGTCGGGCCCGAATTCGCGGAAAGCGGGCAGCGCCGCCATTCCGTCAGTTTCCATCCGCACCTGGAAGCCGCGGCTCTCGAGGCTTTCTTTTACGATCTTGCCCAGGTAGGGTTCGTCTTCTACGTAGTGTCTGACCGAAAACGCCAGTTTTCACCATTTTCTGCCTGCGCCGTGCTGCC
>CAYVVK010000364.1:0-6807 GCA_964454855.1 uncultured Phaeodactylibacter sp.
CGGCTTGTGGTGTATTGTAAGAGCAGGACAGCCCGAAGGGCTAACATACCTTAGCACAGGGCAACGCCCTGTGTAAATAGGGGCCCAGGCGTTGGCAGCGCTTCTTCGCCTCTTCTTCGCCCGGCCTTTCAACAGGCTGAAAGCCTGTAACACAACAGCCTGGGGCACCGCCCCAGGTTGTGGCCAAAGCGTTGTATACCAGGCTGAAGGCCTGGCACAAAATTCTTAGTACGTTCGGTTCCGAAAAAATTTGCAATAGCAGGGAGGGAAATATATTTAACCCTCAATTAGCACCGCCTTACCAGGATAATCCACTGATAGTAACTACCTTAGCAGGGCTATAATCAAAAGAAAACAAGTTTCCCATGAAAAGAAGATACACCAAACGGCCTTTGCTGCTGTGGCTGGCCATAGTAGCCTCCCTCTCTCCGGCCTTCACTCAGGTATTTACCGTGGACGCTCCGCCCGCCATCGCTGGTGAGTACAACTTTGGCGCCGCCGAATTCGGCCCCCGCTACGAAGGCTTTTCCGGCACCGTAGTCGAGATCGTCGATATGGACGGACTGGCAACCGGCTGCGTACCTATCGACAACGCCGCCGCCATCACCGGCAATGTGGCGCTCATCGACCGCGGCACCTGTTCCCCGGTGGATAAGGTGTTTTTTGCCCAGTCGGTAGGCGCAGTAGCGGCCATCATTTGCAACAACAATACCACGAATCCCGATAGTGTCTCTCCACTCACTGGTTCGGATGATTGCCGGATAGATATTCCGGCCATCATGCTGAGCTATAACGCCTGCCAGGCCATCCGCATGGAGGCCGGCGTTTCGGTAAGCTATACCGCGCCGCCCCTTCCGCCCCCGGGCGAGGTTTTCGAAACGGCCATCGATATCATGACAGGTACCCACACGGTGGAGGCCATAACCGGAAACGGCGGCCTGTTCAATGGCTCCACCGGCGCTGCCTGGTACCGCTACATTGCTCCTGCAAACGGGGTGCTCACCATTTCTTCCTGCGGCAGTGCGGCCAATACCCGCCTTGTATACGCTACCGCTCCGGGCGGCTGCGTGAATAATGTAGAGATCCAAAGCTTTTCTTTGGATGCCGGCCCGGTGGTTTGTCCGGATAACCCAACGGCCAGTGAACTGGAGGTACTCGTGGAGCAGGGCAAAGAGTACTACATCATCTGGGATGATGCCCAGAGCGCAGCCGGCTTTGACTTCACCCTGAGCCTGGACGGCCCTTCTGTCATAAGGCTGGAACTCAATGTAAATATGGAACTGGAAGAGGTTTCCCCCGATGGGGTCCGTGCTGTTATCGGCAGGCCCGGCCTGGAGGATCTCGCCGGTGTGCGGACCATCCCCATGGATGATGAAGACGGGGACGGCATCTATTCCGGCAGCTTTGAAGTGGCCACTCTGGATACCATCGGCTATGCTTTCGTAAACGGCTTGGTGGCCCTGGAAAATATCGAATCGGTACCCGAGGAGTGTGGCGTGCTGAACGCCTTCGGCTTCTATGTGCGCCCCCTGGTGGTTACTGCCGTGGAGGACACGGCCCTGGAGCCGGTCTGCTTCGGCCTGTGCAGCAATTGTCCGTTGGTGGAAGTCACGTTCACGGTAGATATGACTAATGAAAGCTTAAGAGCAGGAGGCATAAGTATGATCATCGGCACTCCCGGCGCCGGAAGCCTGGAAGAATATGAAGTAGTGCCAATGACGGACAATGGCGATCGTACCTGGTCGGCCAGCTTGCCTCTTACCAGCGGCCTTACGGCCGATTATGCTTTCGTAAATGGCGCCATTACCGTCGATAATATCGAGCAGGTACCCGGGGATTGTGGCTGGGCAACCGGCCTGGGATTTGACGTTCGCCGGCTGGAGGTAGAGGGCTTTACCGATTTTGCCCTGGCTAAAGTATGTTTCAGTACCTGCCTGGGGGACTGCCCCGAGATCAACTGCGCCCTCCCTCCCGCCATTTTTGAAAACCTGGATAATTACACTGCCGGTGAATTCGTAGGCCCGCAGTCGGAACTTTGGACGGTATGGCCCGGCAATATGGAAGGTGGCCCGGCGGATGCCCCGGTCACCAATGAACAGGCCTTCAGCCCGCCTAATTCGGTAAAGATAGAAGGGCAGGACGGCCCGGATGATGTGCTGTTCAACATAGGCAGGCTGTCGGAAGGCAAATGGGACCTCCGCTTCAAAATATTTGTGGAGCCCGGCTTCGCCGCTTTTTACAACCTGCAGAATAACGAAGGCGCCAACCCCCCGCAGTGGAACCTGGATGTGAGCTTCGGTGCGGATGGCGCGCTCGGCGGAGACGTCAGTGGCGCCTATGCCCAGGGAGAGTGGATCGATGTGATTCACATCATCGACCTGGACAATGAGGTGGCGGAGCTGGTGATCGACAGCCAGTCCGTCCACACCTGGCGTTATGGGCCGGACTGGGGCCTCGGCGCCATCGACTTTTTTCCCGGGGCCGGCGACCCGCACCGTTTTTATGTTGATGATGTGATCCTGCGTCCCGTTGAATTCGGGGAAGCGGCTGCCTGCCCGGAAGGGGCCCTTATCTGTGATGGTTTCGAAAGCTACTTCCTCGGCGCCCTCAGCCCGCAGAGTGCCAAATGGAGCCCCGGAGCGAGCAGCCCGGATAGGGGAGGCGTCGTAGAGGCCGGGGTATCGCAGGAAGGCTGCAATGCCCTGTTCGTTTCTGATGAAGGGGAGGGCCCCAACAGCCAGTTGCTGCTGCTCGATAGCCTTACAGACGGCAATTACTTGCTGGAATGGCAGCTGTATATTCCGGAAGGCCGGCTCGGCAATTACAATCTTGGAAAATTCCAGGGCCTGCCCGATGACGAACTGGCTATGCAGGTAGAGTTCTTCCCCGATGGCAGCGCCAACCTCGACGCCGGCGGCGCCGATGTGGCAACCTTTAACTGGCAGACGGACACCTGGATCCATTTCCAGCACTTCGTCGACCTGGACAACAACTGGATCAGGTTGCTGATTGACGGCGAGGAGATCTACAGCTGGCCCGCCAACTGGCAGGCTTTCCAGCAGGAAGGCATTACCAGGTTGGGCACCGTAGAATTTTTTGGCAAAGCAGGTGTGACGATGTATGTCGATAATGTTTTATTGCAGCAACTACCCAGCCTGCCGGGCAATACCTGTTTCGGCGCCAATGACATACAAAACCTGCTCGGGCAGGGAGTGGAAGTGCCGGCGGTTTCCAGCCTGTACGACAATACGAACTATACGACTACCGCACAGGACCCCGATTTCGGCTACGAATGCTTCGGCGAACCCGCCTCGGGAGCGCCTCCCATGCCCAGCCTGGAACGCACGATCTGGTTTACCTTCGAAGGCGACGGCAACGAATACCACATCACTACGGTGCCCTGCAATGCCACCGACTACATCGACGACGGCGATACGCAGATCGCGGTATACACCGGGGAGGACTGCAGCAACCTGAGCCCCCTGGCCTGTGGAGAGGATATCGACACGGATAATCAGATGTACGAGGCGGAAGTAAGCCTGCAAACCGAATCCGGGCTCACCTATTATCTCATGGTGGATGGCTTCGGGCCGAGTTTCGACTCGGATGGGGAATACTGCCTGCAACTCACCCAACTGACCCAGCTGATCAATACCGTTACGGTAACGTTCCAGGTGGACGCTTCTCTGCTGGCCGCCAACGGGGAGCTCAGCGAAGAGGGGATGTACCTCGCCGGTTCGTTCAACAACTTCGACGGGCAGCCCATGACAGAAGGAGCAGATCACATCTGGACGGCCGAGCTGGCCCTCGATCCGCAGCAAACCTATACCTACAAATTCCAGAACGGCCCCGGCGGCTGGGAAGAGATCGACACGAGCATGGGGGAGGATTGCACCACCGGCGAAACCGGCGACCGCTTCGTGGAAGTAGGCGATACGGACTTGCTGCTCGATCCCGTTTGCTTCGGGTTCTGCATCGGCTGTGATATGGTGAACGCCGCAGATGCTGCGATACCGGAGGCCGAAATACAAGTGTTTCCCAATCCTGCGAATGACTGGCTGAACGTCCGCATTCAACTTAAAGAACCGGCGGAAAAGCTCAGTGTCCGGCTAGTTAATGCCTTTGGGCAGGTGATGGCTGAGCGGGAGCTAAGTTTTTTCCAAGGCGGAGATATCGGCCTCGCCCTGGAAAAAGCCCCGGCGGGCGCCTATATGCTGCAGGTGGTAAACGGCAGTGCCCAGTATAGCCGGGCGGTGATCGTGGAGTGATGTCTGCTGTTCTTCTGAGCTGAAGTGCTGTGGGTGCTATGGATGCCGTAGCGCAACGTAGGACCGTTTGGGCTGTGGATGTGGAGCGTAGCGACATCCCGGCGACTGTCGGGGCTATGGATGCCGGGGCAACAAATCCGACTCGTCAATAAACATCTGCCCCCTTTCGGCCAGTTCTATAAAAGAAAACTAAAATATGAAACGCCTGAAGTTCAATCACAAGGCCATCTGGCTGTGCATCGTCCTGTCTCAGATCATCCCCCTGCTTTGGTACAGCCTCATCGCTGATGGCGCCACATCCATCGGGGATGTTTTTAGAAAGTACCTGGAGGTAGATGCGAATTCCTGGTTGTTCGTCGCCAGCATCATCGGCGCCATCGCTGCTTTTTATTTTCTGGCCTGGATTTTCATTCAGATCCCGATCGATTCCGGGCAGGGCGGCCTGGTAGCCGGGGTGCTGATCGGGCTCACCTTCAACCTGGTCAGCCTGATGACCGCCGGCGCAATGCTCACTGAGCCGCTGCAGTTTGCAGTGGGAGATACCGTAGCCAATGTGATCGTGTTCAGCCTGGCCGGGCTCATCCTGGGCGAGTGGCGCCATTACGAGATCATTGACCCGGCCAGGGGGGTGGAGATCGAGGAAGAGGAAGTAGCCAGTTTCCGGGAAAATTAATTCTACTTTGTTACTTTAAGGGAAACCGTCTGTCAACTGCTTACCAGCAGTTGCTTTGCGTCTTCGACGCTTAATAATTTGAACCACAGAGGACACCGAGGTACACAAAGTACCAGCCCCATCTCTGCGCCTCTCTGTGGTTACCTTTCTGAAGTAACAAAGCGGCCGCTGCAAGTTTCAACGGCCACTTCGCTAATCCCAATAATTAAAACGCAATATTCAACGAGGCATACCCATTGCGGCCACGGGCCAGGATAGGCGCATTCGTACCCCGCACCGTCCGGTTGAGGTGCTCGTAGTAGGCCTCATCCAGCAAATTGCTGACACCGGCGCTCAGGCGGAAGGCCTCTGAAAACTGGTAAGCCAGCTTGAGGCCGGCCAGGGAAAAGGCCGGCGTTACGTTCTCTCCAAATTCTGCCGACACCCGGTTTTGGGCCAGCACATAGCGGAAAGACACTTCAGGCCGCAATTTGCCCCCGAAGTACGCCCCCTGAAGCGCGTACCGGAAATCCAGCGGAGCGATCTCGGGCAGCGGCGCTTCCCGTTCCCTATCCTGAGCGTAGGTGTAAGCCAGGCCCAGTTGGTGCTGTAGGCCGGCAAACAGCTGCTGTGTCCATTTGGCTTCAAAGCCGGTTTTAAAGGCCTTCTCAATGTTGACGAACTGCCGCACGCCCGGGCTCATGGGCAAACGGGGCGAGAGCGTGGGGTCGATGACGGAAGAGATGTAGTCCTGCAAGTAACTGGCAAATACATCGACATTGAGGGCAGTAGCTTCCGAGCGCCACTCGAAGGCCAGGTCGGCCTGGTAGTTGACCTCCGGCGAGAGCTGCGGGTTGCCCAGCATTTCAAAGGGGTCAATCCCCACCGGGAAGTAGTTGATGAAGCGCTCCGTGAGGCTGCCACTGCGCTGCGCCCGCCCGAGGAACAAGCCGATCTTAGCGGCATCGCTCAGCCGCCGGCTTGCCCCGAGGCTGAAGCTGGGGTTAACCTGCGTGATCTCCGTATCCGCATAAACATCCGTGAATTCCGGGCTGGCATCGTTGGCCAAAGCCGTATTCAGCTCCAGCCGGGCAGACAACACCACCTGATAGCTGCCCAGCCGCTGCTGATACTCCCCAAACAAGCCCGCTTTGGCGATATTACCGTCCTGCCAGGCGTTGTCCTCGAATGTTTTGCCCGCGTTCGGCCCTATGAGGAACTCTCGCACCCGGGTGCCGGAAGCGCCTTCCACCCGCAAATCTGCGCCTGTGTACAACCTGCCTTTATCCAGCTTCCACAGGCCTTCCGTCCGCCCACCGTAGTTGTAGGTGGTAGCAGCGGTGGCGGCATTCAGCATCCTGGGGTCAAGCGGCTTGAGCAAATTGTTCATCAGGTGGTCTACGAAAGAGCCGAACACCGTGGTGTTCCAGGACCGCAATGCGCCCTGTTCAAAACGAATATCGTGGCGGGCATTGAACAGCCAGGTGTCATCTTCGCGCAAATCCATGGGCAGGGCGGGAAAATCAGCATCGCGGGCGATATTGTACAGGCCCGACACGCGCAACTGCTGATTGTCCGACAGCTTTAGGCCGAGGTTGGCGCCAAAGCTGCCGCGTTGGAAATCGGCTTGCACTGTTGAGCCATCACCGGCCGTGTAGTCATTGCCCTGCGACCAGGCGGCAAAGAGCCCGAGGTCATAGCGCTTTCCGGAAAAGCCGAGCTGGCTTTCGCCCCTGAGTACTTTGCCGTTGCCCTCAAAGCCCGCGGACAGCCGGCCGTATATGTCCGGTTCCGCCGTAAAGCGGAGCTTGGTGGGCACAAAGTTGATGGTGGCCCCGAGGCCCGTGCCGTAGCGCAGGGCGTGCGGCCCTTTGAGCACTTCAATGC
>CAYVVK010000365.1:0-6801 GCA_964454855.1 uncultured Phaeodactylibacter sp.
AGTTGAACTATACGGCTCTGCCGTAATTGTAAACTTTATTTTTGGACAGTTACTATGAAGCAATATTAACCGTTTTGCAAGCCCATTTAATTTTTTTTCTCTGGCATACTCAAGAAGTCGTGTCAAGGCTTGCCCAAACTCATTTTGAGTGACTAATGACTGAATATCCTTCCTGATTTCAGGAGGTATTGCTTCTGCACTTATACTTTCCCCCTCGACACTTGTTTCGGGCTCCACTCTTGAGCGAATTGTCAGCCATTTGATCTTTAAAAGGAGGTCTTTCTTAAATTGAATAAAATGATTGGCAAATAACTCTAATTCTTCTTTCAGAACGAGCCCTTTATGTTCTTTTTTGATCATCAGCGACCAGTTATGGCCATCATAAACCGGGTGTGGGACGAAACGTTTACCGATAATTTTGTAAGTAGCATCCTTAAAATAATAATAAGTAATCAGTTCATCATCACCTTGCTCCTGAGTGACAACTTCTGCTTCATATTTATCAAGGATCTTAGCGAAAGCCTCCACCGCTATCCTTTCTGAAAATAAGGGGTCTTCATAGAGGGCTTTCTCCAATTCAAAGAGAATCTTAGCTTTTATTTCTTCTAATCTCGCTTTAAAAGCAGTTGCCGTTTTGTTTTCATTTAGAGAAATAAATTGATTGAAAACGTACCAATAGGAATCATGGATGGAATCGAAATATTTCAGTTCCCCTGTATACTCAATAACCACATTTTCCAGCTCCTGAATCAGGGGGGATAAGAACAGCCTGGCTATTTCTTCTTCATTAAGGGACATATGCTTTGGTTTCGTCGAGTTATTGCTTTTAGGCTAAATATTCACTTGCTTCGGTAAAGCCTTTTCACACCTCAATCGTCCGGTTCATCAGCCGGGGGAGGAGGATGTCTCGGGCTTCTTTGAGTCTTTCATTTTGATTTAGCAAATTTTCAATTTGTTTGAAAATCGGAGCTGTTTTGGAGTCAAAGTTATGTAGAACCTCCTTGTCGGGGAGTAAAAAAGGCATAGATTTTACAATTTTAGAGTTCAATGCTCTGCCAATAGATGAGGTACTTCCCAGCGAGTCAAAAGGAAAAGCCTTCAGATAACAATACACAAAATATTCATTGATTTCCTGAGAGCTTATTATGTTAAAATGAGCAATAGCTTCATTTGTAACCATATCCTCAGTAACCATTCCAACCGTGCCGATAGTCAACTTAAAACTTAAAATCACTGTTCCCTTGGCTGCAATATTCATGTTAAACTTACTAACCCCCTCCTCAGTAATATTTTCACTTGTATTCAATACAAACACAGATGAATTATTCATATCTTTTATGGAAACCCATTTGATTCCTGATTTTCCATTCTCAAACCATTCACTTTCTTTTCGGGGTGGAGTTTTCCCTATTTTAATGTTGAAAACCGAATCTGCCCTTTTCATCTCCCACCCCACCGGCACCCCCCGCCCATCTGGCAGGCAGGCATCCTCCCCAAACCCCACCTCCTCATGCCCCGGAAACCGGAAATGCACAAACCACTCCCGGTAGATATTTTGGGCGGCCTCTTCCAGCAGCCGGATGCGCTTGAGGTTGTTCTCGATCAGGTCGTCGTAGGCGGAGAGGATGGCGGCTATGCGGCGTTGGGTGGGGAGTGGAGGGAGAGGGATTTTAAAGGCTCTTAAATCTTTCAGCAATACATTTTTTTGAGCACTTCCACTTGAAGTTGCATGAATCTCTCGGTTGCTGTATTTTAAAAAATAAGCTAAATAGAAGGAGTTGATAGCTTCGAGAATGGGTTTTAGAATTGCAACACTTTTCTGAAAGGTAGTCCTAAAAGTCACTTCCTCATCTTTAGCAATAGCCACTCTACCAATACTTGCTCCGGTACTTACCATCGTTACGTCGAATGGTTCTAATTGTGTACGTCTATGCGTATCTTCAAAGTCTTCTTTTGTAATTTGTCTGGCATTGTCATATTGGATACTCCAATCAACTATATCTTTTGCGCTAATGAAATAGTAGCCCGATCCTGGTTGATTTTGACAATCTCCATGCTTTCCGTCTGTAATCAGGGAGCAAACTTCATCTAATCTTTTTATTTTCCAACTCATAGCCCCAACTCATTTAAATTCTCCTGAATCTGCTCTGCCAATTCCACCGCTTCCTCATTCAGCCCCTGCAATTCCACCTTAATCTCCGCCATGCGTTCCTCATAGTCAAAGTCCTCGTCGATCTGCGGAGCCACGCCGACGTACCGCCCCGGCGTCAGGCTGTAGTCGTTGGCGGCGATGTCTTTCCGGCTCACCACTTTACACAGGCCCGGCACATCCACATATTGGCCATCCGGGAAGCGGGATGTCAGCCAGTTCCATTCTTTGTGGAAATGGATGGCTTCATCCGCCCAGTGGTTGAAAGCTTGTATTTGTTCCTCAACCTCGCCTATGGTGTTTTGCAGGGCTTTGCGTTCCGATCCATTCTCCGCCTTCATCTTTTCCTTCAGGCTGGACAAGTAGCCTTTGACGGCATTGATAGTCGTGCGCTTTTGAGCTTTCAAGTGGTCCAAATCCACCTGGCCGGCGTCCAGTTCCAAACCATCTATAGCCATCAACTGCTCCCATATTTTCTGGGCATGGGCGAGGGCTTCCATCCGGAGTTTATCGTATTGCTCCACCGCCCTTTGGAAGGGCTTTGGCTTACCCCGATAAAGCCCGACAATGGCATGGATGTTTTTCAGGTGTTCCTCGGTGAAGTCGTGCAGGTTGGAAGAGACCTTGCGGTACACGTCCCGCAGGTCGAGCATCAGTGTTTTATCCGCCCGCTCCGGCTTGCTTTCCTTTCCCCGGTCGAAGAACCAAAGCGTACACGGCAGGGATCGGGTATAGAAAAACTTGGTGCCGATAGACACCATCACATCCACCGCCCCCGTTTTCACCAGTTTTTCCCGGATCGCCTTTTCCGAATGGCCGGCGTCCGATGCCGAGGAAGCCATGACGAAGCCCGCCCGGCCGTTATCATTGAGGTAGCCGTAGAAATACTGTATCCACAGGTAGTTGGCGTTGTCGTTCTTGGGCAGGCCGAAGGGCAGGCGCGGGTCGTTCTTTACCGCATCGCGGGATTTGTCGACCCCATCGACATTAAAGGGCGGGTTGGCCATCACGAAGTCGCACTTGCCGATCAACCCGTGCTGGTCTTCGTAGAAGGTATTGCCCTGCAGGATGGACGCATCCAGGCCGTGCACCGCCATGTTCATCTTGGCCAGCTTGGTGTTGGTGTCGGCTTTCTCCTGCCCGTAGAAGGTCACCCGGCTGGCAGGCTCGAAGCCTTCCTCCTCGATGAAGTGGCCGGTCTGCACAAACATGCCCGCCGAGCCGCAGGCCGGGTCGAGCACCACGCCATGATCCGGCTCGATGATATTCACGATGGCATTGACCAGGGAGGGCGGCGTGAAAAATTCCCCGCCTTCCTGCGCGCCCGTCATGGCAAACTTATTCAGGAAATACTCGTAGATGCGGCCGAACACATCCCCGGTCACGCCATCCAGCATTTCCGTATTGAAGATGCGCACCAGCTTCTGCAGCAGTTGCTTTTCGAAGATGGAATAGTTCTTCGGCAGCACCCCCTGAAGCACTTCGTATTCCCGCTCTATGGATCGCATGGCCTCGTCGATCACCTCACCGATGTCTTCTCCTTCCGGCAGGTTGGCGAGGTAATCCCATTTGGCATTATCCGGCAAGTAGATGGCTTTAGCCTGGAGAAAATCATCCTTGGTAATGGCCCGGCGGCCCCGCTGTGGGTGTACTGGCAGTGTTTCTACGATCTGTGCTTCGGCAATCTTATACCGGTTGAAAGCATGGCGGAGAAAGATAAGCCCCAATACCGGAAAACTGTATTCGGAGGCCGTCAGCTTGGAGTTGGCCCGGAGCTGGTCGGCTGCCGTCCATAGTTTGGTTTCCAGTTGCCGGAGTTGTTCGCCTGTCATTCTCGCTGCGCGTTTTTAGGTTCGGGTAATGTGGTATGTGTTTTTTTGCTGGGCCGGATAAATATAGGTATTTGTACGGAAATGGGGGGGTGTTGTTGCAGGTAAGAAGTGTATTTGATTGAAGGCCAATTTTCTTTTGTACATTGTCATGAAGAAAATAAGGTCCGATGTTTAAAAAAGCAAAAGCTCGGTCAAGAGCATTTCAGGAGAATCATCCACTGATATTCTTCGCCATTGTTATTGGCATGCCTCTTACCTTAATCATTCACCTGGCATACCTGTTTTTGGTAAGCTATCGTTCGGAATCCTATTATGTCGACATTTTGGTAGAGGCACATGGTTTGTTATTCGATATTCTTTTCTTCAGCATCATTCTCGCTCTTTATGCTAAAAGCCAGGAGAAAAAACAAAAGATAAAGCGCTTTGAAGAGGAATTGGATGATTATAGAGGCTGGAAAGAGACGGAGGCCAGCTATAGGGTTGCTGGTATAATTCGCCGGCTCAGGCAAGAAGGTATAGAGGATATTGACTTTAACAGGTTGAACCTGGCTCAATGTACCAAAGAAGTTGTAGAAAAAGCAGTGAAGGAAAAAGCGCATATCATTTCTCTGGCAGGAGCTGACCTGAAAAGGACTCGATTAGGAAATGCAGATTTTGAACATGCTGATCTTGAAAGGACAAATTTTCAAGAAGCGAACCTTGAGAGGGCTACATTCAATGGTGCAAATCTCAAATATGCTATATTCTTTGATGCTAAGGGATTACCGAAAAATAACTTGCATATCTAAATTATTGTAAATTTGCGCTATGATAATACCGCAGGTAGACATAGAACGCATACGGCGCAAGTGGGAACTCGTGTCGATACAATTAGATGAACGAAGCCGGCGCATTTGGGCAGGAGTAGAAGCGTTGAGCTACGGTTATGGGGGTATCAGACTGGTCCATCTAGCCACCGGGATGAGTGAAAACACGGTTCGCCGTGGCAAAGAAGAATCGCAAAAATTGAATTCCGAAGTTGCATTGGACCGAGTTCGGGCTAAAGGAGGAGGCCGTAAGCGCAAATTAGAAGCCAGCCCGGGCTTGCTGGAACAGATAGAGCGCTTAATTCAGCCCCATACTAAAGGCGGCCCGATGAACCCATTACGTTGGACCTCCAAAAGCACCTACTGTATTGCGGCTGAACTAGAGCAAAATGGTTACAAGATTCATCCTGATACAGTAGGAAGTATCTTGAAAGAGCAGAACTATTCACTGCAACTTAACCGTAAGGAAAAAGAAAGCAAGCAGCATGAAGATCGTGATGCCCAGTTCCGGCATATAAATGAGCGGGCAAAGGATCAAATTGAATCTGGCCGGGCAGCTATTTCTGTTGACACCAAGAAAAAAGAACTGATCGGGGACTTTAAAAATGGGGGCAGAGAATATCACCCCAAGGGTCAAGCGCCCAAGGTGAGGGTACACGACTTTGTGGACAAAGAGCTCGGCAAAGTTGCCCCTTATGGAGTATACGACATAGACGTAAATGAAGGCTGGGTAAGTGTGGGCGTGAGCCATGACACAGCAGCCTTTGCGGTAAACTCGATCCGGGAATGGTGGTACAATATGGGGCATGAGCGTTATCAGAAAACGGACCGCTTATTTATTACTGCCGATAGTGGAGGGAGCAACTCCAGCCGGAGCCGGCTGTGGAAAGTGGAGCTACAGAAATTGGCCAACGAGTTGAAAATGATAATTGAGGTATCGCACTTGCCCCCGGGCACTAGCAAATGGAATAAAATTGAGCATAAGATGTTTTGCTTCATTTCTCAAAATTGGCGGGGTAAGCCACTCATTACGAAACAGGCCATAGTTCAACTGATTGCTAACACTACCACTCAAAGTGGACTCATAATCAAATCTGCTTTGGATGAGCGAGAATATCAAAAGGGAATCAAGGTTTCTGATGAGGAAATGGAAAAAATCAATATTAAGCCAAATGATTTCCACGGGGAATGGAATTATTCAATATTTCCCGATGAATAGAAAATCAAGTTATTTTTCGGCAATCCCTTATATTACTGCTGATGATTCCTTTGTTTGCAGTTGCTGGGAGTATAGCCTATGACTTGATACACCATGAAGAAAATGAGTAAAGGCTTGATGGTCAGTTATTCGACTATTTTCCAGCTTTTCTTTTTGCTCAAGTGAGGCTTAATTAGCCGTTGGAGTATCAGTCCTCTTCCATTCCTCTTCCAATGAATCGATTCTCTCTCTTCTTAGAAGTTTTTGATAATTAGACACGATTTCCTTTGACAGAATATCAATCCAATCCTTATCCCGGTATCTTGACTTGTAGTCAAATTCCTCCCCTTGATCATCAATTTCTCCATTGAGATCAATAATAATGTCTTCAATCAATCCATCAATAACTGAGCTAAATCGGCTCCTTCAGCACAGCGGGCACAATTAATGATCAGGAGCTTGGGCTAAAAACGGCACAAGAGCACATTCAAGAACAATCAGGCCGTGGGCATGGGCGCCTGGAAAAACGAGTATGCCGTGTGTTGCCAGCCTACTTGCTTGACAAAGATTCTTTTTTTTGGTGAAAATTCATCTATAGGTACGATGGAAAACAGCTTCTTTAAATCGTCTATGTCATCTCTTTCAATTATTGAGATGCTATCATCAAGAATTCCAGCTCTCACATATAGATCAAGTTTTGCTAAAACTATAGATGATCTTGCTAAACCTTCCGTGAAATTTCCAGTGATAATGAAATTCTGAGAGTGCGTGACAAAAAAGCGGGGCATCCGTTATGCCGCCATTTTCCGGAGGCCG
>CAYVVK010000366.1:0-6797 GCA_964454855.1 uncultured Phaeodactylibacter sp.
ATTATGGACGAGGCGGGCGTGCCGGCAGGTGTAGGCGGCTACGGGGAAGTGCGCCCGGTGTATACCACCGACGCCTACCTGCAGATGGGGAACGACGGCCCGCACTGGCGCAGCGTCCACCTCGGGCTCGACATCTGGGGGGCAGCCGGCACGCCGGTCTTCTCCCCCTGTGCCGGGAAGGTCCACAGCTTCGCGGATAATGCGCAGGAACGCGACTACGGCCCCACTATCATCCTGGAACATGAACCCAAAGACGGCCCGCGCTTCTACACCCTCTACGGCCATCTCAACCGCGCTTGCCTGCAAGGCCTGGAGGTGGGCATGCCCGTGCAGAAGGGCCAAAAGATTGCCGCTTTCGGAGAGGTGTGGGAGAACGGCAACTGGCCCCCCCACCTGCATTTCCAGGTGATGCTGGATACCCTGGGTAATAAAGGCGACTTCCCGGGGGTGGGCTTCCCGGAACAATGGCCGGTATGGCGCAGCCTCTGCCCAAATCCCGAGCCCCTGGCCGGGCTGGAAGAAGGGGCTTCCCAAACAGAGCGGGAGGAATTGCCAGCCGCCGAACTATTAGAAAAGCGCCGACACTTACTGGGGCGCAGCCTCAGTATCTCTTATTACCGCCCCTTGCACATGGTGCGGGGGTTCAAACAGTATTTGTACGATGTAAGCGGGAGGCGCTATCTGGACATGGTCAATAATGTGCCGCATGTCGGCCATCAACACCCCCGGGTGGTGCGTGCCGCCCAAAGGCAGATGGAACTGCTGAATACCAATACCCGCTACCTGCATACCGAGATCGTCCGCTTTGCGGAGGAACTGGCAGCCAAGCTGCCGCCGGAGCTGAGCGTGCTGCACTTCGCCAATTCCGGCAGCGAGGCCAATGAGCTGGCGCTTCGTTTGGCTAAAGCCTATACGGCTCAAAAGGACATGATCGTGCTGGAAGTAGGCTACCACGGTAATACCAATGCCGGTGTGGACATCAGCTCCTACAAGTTCGACGGCAAAGGGGGGCGGGGCGCTCCCAATTGGGTACAGGTAGTACCCATTCCCGACCCTTACCGGGGCCGGCACAGGGGAGTGGATTCCGGGCCTGCCTACGCGGCGCACGTACAACAGGCCATCGAGAGGGTACGGCAACAGGGGAGGGGCATTGCCGGTTTTATTGCCGAGAGTATCCTCAGCTGCGGCGGGCAGGTGGTGCCGCCGGAGGGCTATTTGCACGAGGCCTATCGTTATGTGCGGGAGGCCGGGGGCGTCTGTATCGCCGATGAGGTGCAGGTGGGCTTCGGCAGAGTAGGGAGCGCCTACTGGGGCTTCGAGCTGCAGGGCGTAGTGCCGGATATCGTGACCATGGGCAAACCCATCGGCAACGGCCATCCGCTGGGGGCGGTGGCCTGCCGCCCGGAAATTGCCGAGGCTTTCGCCAATGGGATGGAGTACTTCAATACCTTCGGGGGCAACCCGGTATCCTGCGCCATCGGCAGGGAAGTGCTGCGGGTAGTGGAAGAGGAAGGGCTGCAACAACAGGCGCGCCAGGTAGGAAGTTACCTGCTGGAGGGCCTGCGCGGCCTGCAACAGCAGTTCCCACTCATCGGCGATGTGCGGGGCCATGGCCTGTTCCTCGGCTTCGAGCTGGTGGCCAACAGGGAGCGCCTGGAACCGGCCACTGAGCAGGCGAGCTACCTGGCCAACCGCATGCGGGAAAAGGGCGTGCTGATGAGTACCGACGGGCCGTACAATAACGTATTGAAGATCAAACCGCCGCTGTGTTTTGAGAAGAAAAATGCGGACTTTTTCCTGGAAATGCTGGGTGAGGTGCTGGCGGAGGATTTTTGCCGCCCTCAATTTCAGAGCCTGGATGGCACCTCCCAGGCGTAATTGTCGCTAATCCGGCGCTTTCCGTTGGCATAAGCCGTTGCATGCTTTTCTTAAGCACATGCCATTTTTCTGGCAGAACTATTCTGGGGGTAGCGCAAGGCTGTTGAAGAACAAAAGCCCCCTATTTAGAGTTAGATCTCGGAATAATCCAAAAGTCCACATGCCCGAACTACCCGAAGTCAACGCCAAAAAAGATCATTTTGACCGCGTCGCCCTTCACCAGAAGATGGCGCAGGTAGAACTGCACGACGTCAGCTACATCATGAAGAACATCAGCGGGGAGGAATTCGCCCAGCGCCTGAAGGGCCGCCAATTCACCGGTTCCTACCGGCGGGGAAAGTACTTTTTCGCCGAGCTCGACAATGGCCACTACGCCCTCTTTCACTTTGGCATGAGCGGCCGTTTCAAATACTATGAAGACGAAGGCGAACGCCCCAAACACGAGCGCTTCGCCATTCTGTTTGAGAACGGCTACCGCCTGGGCTTCGACTGCCCGCGCAAGCTGGCGCGCATCCACTACCTGGAGGATCTGGAGGCTTTCATTAAGGAAAAAGGGCTGGGCGAAGATGCCCTGGAACTGGAAGAAGCTGAATTCATGGAACTAACCGATGGCCGCCGGGGCACCATTAAGGGCTTTCTGCTCAACCAGAAGTACCTGGCCGGCATGGGCAACCTGTATGTGGATGAGGTGTGCTGGCAGATCGGCATCCACCCGGCATCCACCATGGGCGCCCTGAGTGAGGAAAAACGCCGGGAGCTCTTCCAACGCATGCAGGCCATCCTGCAAAAAGCCGTGGAGCTGGACGCCAACTACTCCGCCTATCCCGAGGAATGGTTGTGGAACCACCGCCACAACGGCCACGGCGAATGCCCCCGCGACGGCAGCCCCCTGGAAAAGGACAAGGTGGCGGGTCGGACGACTTACTACTGCCCGGCCTGCCAGGAGTTGATCCTCTCGGATTGATTTTTTCACCTACTTCTTCTCCCGCCGCGGCACAAACACAAAAGGTAGTAATATAGACTGCGCAATGGTGATCACCACCCCAATTTCATCGGTAGTGCCGTGTGGCTCGCCGGAGGCAAAAAGGATGAACTGCAAAGGAAGCATGGCCAACAAGGCAATAGCCCACTTATTATTGCGGCTGTTCCAGGCGATGGCTTTATTATCTGATTGGCGGTCTTTCCATACGGCCCATCCTATTAGCGCCAGGCAGATGGCACTGAGTGCCAGCACCAGGCTGGTAATGGATACCTGCACGCCCAGGGTGTCGCCCTGGAATTCCATTCCTCCTTCAGCGAGAACGGTGTAGAGGAAGTTGCCAAAGCTCAGGACGAACCAGGCGCCAAGCAGGCCATAGAACAATGCCCGGTTTTTTATCCAGTAAAAGGAATAGATCAGCAGGGCAAAGAAAGGCAATTGCAGGAGGAGAAACCAGATGTCACCTTCAATGCCCTTACTGTAAACCCTGTGGCCGAAAAAAGCCATTCCCCACTGGTAGGAGCTGCCGTCCATAATGCAGCGCCAGAGAGGCAGCCATACCAGCATGAAGGTGAGGCCAACCAGGCCCAGTAGAAGATTATAAGGGAGCTTGCTTTCGCGAATGGCAATCGGTGAAGTCATGGTCTGTTGAGTTTTGGTTCGCCATCAAAATTAGGGCGAGCCGGGGCTCCAGTCCAGTATTTTCGAGCTTGAGGGATGAACTTCCGAAATGAGGGATGATTGCCCAGGGCCTGTACTTTGTTTTAAAAGGCGGTGTACTTTGGGAACGTATTTTCGGGAAACGGGCAGCGGGGCCGTGCAATGCTCTAGTGTCAGCTTAAGCTGGTGGGCATTGCCCTCTGCCTGTACCGCCAGAGACATATTGGCCATAAAAGAACGGTGACAGCGGATGAGAGGAGAGCCGGCGAATTCCCGTTCCAGCTTTTTCAGCGTATGGCGAATTAGCTTTCTCCGTACTTCGCTACGCTCTCTGTAATGAACAGCCACGTAATTGTCCTGGCTTTCCAGAAAAAGGAGCTGGTTCCAGTGAATGGCGAATCGCTCCTTGCTGTTTTCGGATTCGAAATAGACCAGGCCGTTGTCAACTGCTGACCGCTGATGCTCCAGTTGTAACGCCAGCAGGCGGGCCTGGACATTACGGTTGTGGTAAAATAGGAAAAGAATAGAAATAGGGATAAGGGTCGTACCGCTTACATCCCTTAAGAAACCCAGGTAACTGGCCCATTGCCAGTCGTGGAATCCTCCCAGGAGGTTATACACCAGGAAAGTGGAGCTGCTGATCAGAAAGAGGCTCCATAGCATCCATACAAAGAGTTGTAACCAGCTTTTTCCCTTGAAGAACAACGGCTCCAGGACAAACTCATTGAAGCTCAAGATGAAAAAGTGAGTAAGGGCAAAGATGCTTACGCCCAGTAGGAGTTCTGTCCGGAGGGTATGGGTAGGGTCATAATTGTTGACCCCGAAGGGCTGGAAGAAAAGCAGGAACAGGGCAACAAAAACAGGGAGGAACAGGACATATATCCATTTGTCGGTACGGCTGTCCATAATACCGGCGGGTTGTTGCATGATTCGAAGGTGCTGCATGATCCAGGTGTTTGCAGCTTTGACGAGGCGGCGGCGGGAAAAGTTACAGTGTGCTCACTGCATCTGGCCGCACATTAGTGGTGGCTTTTTACGATTCATTCACTTATCCATTTTTTTAGTTGCCCAATTACAAATTCAACTCCCGGTTGAGCGACATTTCTTCATTCAAGCTTGCCTATTATATCCGAGGACGGTAGGTTGAATTCCATAGTTTTGGATTGCACCCTGTCTTCATAGCGAAGCAACTCCCTGAATTTATAGTTTTTGCCGACAGGTTGCCAGAAAAGCTCAATCTCGTTATCTTCCAGGTTGATGAGCCAGAATTCGGGGATGCCACTCTGGGCGTACTGAGGCAGTTTTATCTCCCGGTCATATGCTACTGAAGAATCTGCTACTTCAATAACAAGGAGTACATCCCTGGCATGCGGAACTTCCTGAGTATAAAAGTCTTCTCTGTATTTCAGGATAGCAATGTCCGGTTCCGGCTCGGAATAATCGCCGGTAATAATGGGGTTCCGTATACTAATAATGGCTTTTCCGGCCAGTAAGGCGTTTAGGAGGGCGTTCAATTTATTAACGCAAGATACGTGCTTACTACCAATAGGGCTCATCTCGAGAATTTCTCCGTTGATCAACTCAATACCTCTCTCCTGTAATATCCCTGCTTCTCCCATTTTGTGGTAATCTTCCACGGTGAGCAGCCTTTTGATAATCTGGACCGGCATAACATTCAACATTATTGATGGTGCTCTTCAAAGATAAGGCTTTTGGTTCAAATGCCTACAGGGCCGAAGAAAGGCATTCCAGCCAGCACTCATCGTTCATTAGCCGCCGCAATCTCCGCCAGCCGCATTTGTATCCCCGCCTTGGCCAGCCAGGTGCCCCGCACCATTACGCCTTCCTGGTGCCAGACATGGTGAAGGCCCTCCAGCGGGTTGCCGTTGATCAGGATAAAGTCGGCGGCGGCGCCTTCCTGAAGGATCCCGAATTCCCCCTCTTGGCCGAAGAAGCGGGCGGGGTTGACGGTGCCGCTCTGCAGAATGAGCTCGTTGGAGAGGCCGGCATCCTGCATGGCCTTCATTTCGTGTTCCAGGGAAAAGCCGGGAACGTTGAATACCTGTGGGGCATCTGAGCCCAGGAGTATGGGCACCCCGGCATCGCGTAGCGCCCGCAGCAGTTGCTGGCGCAGCTCGATCATCTTTTCCCATTGCTCCTGATTGTAGTCGTCGCTGCTGATCAGGTTCTGCTTGCTCTGCCGCCACTGGAAGCGGGTGCGGGCAGGCATGTACTGCATTTCCGGCTCGTTGGCCATGGCCGCCGGGTTGTCGGGAGAGAACCAGCGGGTAAACAGGGTCTGAGTGGGCACTACCCATACGCCGTTCTCTTTGCTCTTTTGCGCCAGTACGGCGATCTCCGATTCCTCGGCATAGGGCACCGTGCGATAGCCGAAAAAGCCGATGTTGCTGTCCAGCTCTTCCCAGGCCGACTGTGGCGCCAGCCCGCTGATGTAGCCGTCGAGGTGGTCGATGGAGGCGTACTTTGATTCCAGCGCATGGCGGATGCCGACATCGATGGGCACATGGCCGGAGAAGGTGATGCCTACCTCCCGGGCGGTTTGCACCAGTTCGTCAAAGGCATCGCGCGGAATGCCGGGGTGGATCTTGAGAAAATCATAGCCGTCCTGCTGGTATTGCGTGACCAGCTTGCGGGCGATTTCCGGTGTCGGCACGGTATTGCCGTTGAGGGAGGGGCTGGAGGTGAAAACCCGGGGGCTGATGATGGAACCCTGATCGATCATCTCCTTCAATTCCAGGTGATACGGGTCGCCCAGCATACCCCGGATGGTAGTCACTCCGCGCGACAGGTAGAGGAAAAGGGTTTCCCGCACCAGCGCATCGTCACCGTCCTGAGGTACGGGAATGTGGGCGTGCATTTCCGCCAGGCCGGGTATGATGTACTTGCCGCTGGCGTCGATCACCGTAGCGGTATCCGGAACGGCTATTTCATCGGCCGGCCCCATTTCGAAGATCTTGCCGTCCCGGACGACGAGGGTGTACTCTTTCAATAGGCCCTCACCTGTCATCGGCAGGATGTTGGCGTTGGTGAAGAAAAAATCATCGGCGGTATACTCTGGTGACTGGGGCTTACACCCGAAAAGTACAATTACCAGAGACAGGAAGAGGTGAAGAGGCTTCATGGCTGTGCGTTTTGTTTTACAACCGATGAAAATAGATAAAAATTAGTGAACTCCGGGCAGAGGAGGTTGGTTCCCCAAAATTATAGACGTTCCGACGTTCCGACGTTCCGACGTTCCGACGTTCCGACGTTCCGACGT
>CAYVVK010000367.1:0-6792 GCA_964454855.1 uncultured Phaeodactylibacter sp.
TCGCCAATGCCGACTTCACCCGCCGCGGCATGCTCCGGGAAATGAGCCTCTACCGCAAATTCGTAGATGGCGAAGAGATAGCCCTGTTCAACCAGCAGGGCACAGACACCAGAAATAGCCTGGCGCCTACCCTCCGCCTGGGCGCCGATGTGGAGCTCAACAACCGGCACAGCCTCGGCTTCATCGCCAACCTGGCCTACAGCGATTCCCGGCAGGACTGGAACACCCTGGGCCAGCTTACCGACAGCGACCCGGCCACCGACGTCCTCATTGACGCCCGCAACAACATACAGGGCACTTCGCTCGACCAAACCTACAACCTCCACTACACCGCCCAACTCGATACCGCCGGCGGCGCCCTCACCGCCAACCTCGACTACGTACGCCTGAACAACCACTCCGCCAGCCGCTTTCTCAATACCTATACCCTGCTGGAAACCCGGAAAGCCCGCGGCGAGGAATTCACCACCGACAACCCCTATTCCTACGACATCATGGCCGCCCGGCTCGACTACGTACAGCCGCTGCCTTCCTGGAACGGCAAAATGGAATTCGGCGCCAAGGCCAGCCAGGTGGTTTCGGAAAACCAGCTGGATTTCTTCGAAGAGGTGGACGGCAGCCAGCTGCCCATGCCGGAGCGCGACAACCAGTTTACCTACGAGGAAGACATCTACGCCGCCTACGCCAACTTCAGCCGCCGCTTCAGCAACACCTGGAACGTACAGGCCGGCCTGCGCGCCGAATACACCCGCAGCGAAGGCCTCTCCCGGACGCTGAACGAAACCACCAACCGCAGCTTCCTCAATCTCTTCCCCACCCTCTCCGTACAGCAGACGGTGAGCGAAGACTACGCCCTGAACTACAGCTACAGCCGCCGCGTGAACCGCCCCCGCTACAGCAACCTCAACCCTTCTCTCTTCTACATCGACCCCTACACCTCGGTGCAGGGCAACCCACTGCTGCGGCCGCAGTACACCCACGCCTTCCAGCTGACGCAGAGCTTCAAAGGCTATACCCTGATGCTGAGCTACGACTCCTCCACCGACTTCATCGGCGAGGTGCCCTCTATCAATACCGAAACGCGCACCACCGTACTGGCCACCGGCAATGTGGATGCCTTCCGCAACCTCAGCGCCACCCTGATAGCGCCCATCACCATTGGCAAGAAGATATCCATCAACAATACCATAACCGCCGCCCGCCAGGAATACGAAACGGAGATCGACGGCCTGCACATCCTCAACCGCCGCCTGTTCTTCTCCGCCCGCTCCTCGGGCCGCATCAAGCTGCCGGCGGACATCATCATGGAACTGACGGCTGCCTACCGCGGGCCCGTGGCCTACGGCGTCTACAAACTGGAAGGCAACTGGGGCATCGACGCCGGCTTCCAGCGCCCCTTCCTCGACGACAAGCTCACCCTCAGCCTGCGCGTCAACGACATCTTCCGCAGCCGCCGGATACGAGGCACCATAGGCCTGGGCGAGAACGACAGCTACATCGACCAGTATATGAGCGAACAGAGCGTGCGCCTGGGCCTGCGCTATAACTTCAGCCGCGGCCCGCGCTTCCAGCAGAACCGGCAGGAGCAGAAACTGGAGGAGTTGCAGCGGGCGGGAGGTTAGATATATTGTTACATTGTTGAATTGTTAGTGCCTGGCTATAGCAATACACTCATAATACTTAGCCTGCTGAACACTGGGGAACATTATTTCCAAGAGTTTATGTTACATTGTTTTGACCAGGCATTTTAATTATAGAGAACCCCATAAGATTAACTGGGCGATGGTGAGGTAGGAAAGGCTACAGGGTGGCCGAAACGCGCCGTAGGTATGCCATACCGGTAGCAAAGATCGAAACGCCGCACGGGCATGCCGTAGGTATGCCATATCGGCCAGATTTAGGATTCAGGATTTGGGCATTCAGGATTTAGGATTGTGGGGGTTCTCAGCAAGCTGAGCCCCCACCCCTACCGGCTCCGAAAGAACTTCGGCTCCAGGGATTCCACGGTAAATTCCCACAATTGTTCATAGGGAATGACCTCCACCCCATGGGGCTGATGGGCCAGCTGCAGGGGCGTAGCCCGGAGCTTTTTCAGCCAGGGCTTGGCCTTGCGCAGCACGGCCGCTTTGTGGAAACTACAATCGGGTATTACAAGCAGCATGCGGACGAAGTAATTGCTTCGCCGCAGGCTGCTCTCCCGGTGCAGGTAGCGCAGGCGGTACTTCTCTATGGCGTCGAAACGGCTGATGGCCCTGCCGTACTGCTTGCGCACAATGAGAAAGAGGATCTGCGCGATCAGAATGGCGATGTTGCGGCCGCGCTTGTCCTGTGAGAATACCGGCACCTCGTTGAGGAACTTACTGATGCGGAATTTTCCCCCCTGCCCTTTCTCCCCTTCCAACTCTCCAATCTCCATCAGGAACTGCAGATACGCCCCGCTGACCCGCCACTGCTCCTGGTCGACCGGGCGCAGGCGGCGGAAACCGCGGTGGCGTACGGCGCGCCGGTACACGCGGTAAGCCTCCTTGTAATTGCGGGTGTGGAGGGAGAGCGCCAGCATGAGCTCCAGGTTGATGAACCAGTTGGCGGTGCCGGCATGCGCCAGCCGGGCGGCGGCCTCCGCCGCAGCCTTACCCTTCTCGAACTGCTTGAGCTGAATGTGGGCCAGCAGTTGCTGGTGCAGGAAGGTGTAGAGGGGAGTCCTGACCTTATAGGGTTTATCCTCGAAGGCGCAGATGGCCTCGCGGCAACTCGCTATGGTGCCTTCGTAATCGTTAAGGCTGCGGTAGGCTACCACGCGAATGAGGTGGCCGATGAGGAGCAGCCGGTAGGTGGGGTACTGCTGCAGAGGCTCCTTGAGTTGTTCGTAGTATTCCAGTGCCCTTCGGCTGATGGCCTTTTTGGCGGAGCGGCCCCTGGCTAATTCGGCAGTGAGCAAGGTATAGTATTCCTCGGCCTGGCTTTCGTACAGCCAGGCCTGCTGGCAACGGTGGTGGATTTCGTTGTAATACTTTACCTTTTTAAGGTTGCCCTCCCTGCTGCCGTAGTGAAAACGCAACACCTGGCTGGCCTGCAAAGAGAGTTCGGTGAAATCGTACCTCAGGGCATCCCGAAGCACGCCCTCCAGCAACTCTATGGCCACATGGCGGGCCCCCTGGCGAAGGAGTATCTTGGCGGCGGCCCAGTCCTTATAGCAGCGATAGTATGCTTTTTCCTGTTTGATGAGGTGAGGGTCGTCCAGGTTGATAAAAAAGAGGCTGTTGAGGAGGCGCTTTTTCAACTCCGATTTCAAGTTCCAATAGTTGGAGGCTTTTCCCCGTTTGCCGTAGAAGTAGCGGGCAGCCTGTTCATCAGTGTCGAGCTCGCCGTTTTGAAGCGCCTCGTAAAACTGAGCGACTTTGGTTGGGCGAGCGGAAGCCTGGCCGATAACTTCAATGTTACGGGCCTTGGCTTTCGTGATAATGCGAATTAATTCCTTGAGCTTTTTCATAAGAGAGCCTGTTAAGCGCGCAATTAAAAATTGCTGTTATTCAATTGTTTACCTTAATTTTTGTGAAAAATATGCTGCTTTTCGCTGATGAAAAAGGCCGTTCATCTGTCTTTACATTGTTGGAAAGAAAGCCATACATTTGAGTATTACTTTCTCAGAACACCTAAAAAACTCAAGGCCATGATTAGTAAGATCTCTGCTCTCTTTTTGACGAATGGAATCCAAACTTCAAAGGAGAAATCCACGGGCCAGTGCCCGAGAATCATACAGGAAGACCTGGATCTCTAGCCCTGAAAACGGCTGTGCGTTTTACCAGCTGAAAACAGTAGCAATACGTTCTTAGTGTCGCTCAACAGGCTGAGAAACAGCCTATTATGATTTTCGGAAAGTGATTTTGTTGGTATTTAGCAACTGCGGAACCGTGTTCAACTGTCCTTGCAGTTATCTTTAAAGATCCATAATTTTGGTGAAGAATGCAAGAGTTAGCGGAAATTTTGCGCTTCGAAGAGCGGGCCCGGCATTGTGAAGAATGTAAATGACACATTAACGCATTAAAAGGCCACAGGCATGAAGAACTGGAAAACCATTTTTATCGCCCTGGGCACGGGCCTGCTGATCGGCCTGGCCTTCCTGGCCTTTACCCTGGGCATTGTCCGAAGCATGGACGCCCTGAACCTCGGCAACGCCCCGGAATTGCTGGAGGAGCCTAAAGACAACCCTTTTCTGGGGGTAACGCTGGCCAACCTCAGCACCGGAGACACCATCGTGATCGGGGAACAGCCCGGCCTGGCCTTTATGAACTTCTGGGCCATCTGGTGCCCGCCTTGTGTAAGGGAACTTCCAAGCATCGAGCAGCTTTACCAGGACAGGAAAGAGGAAATGGCCTTCTACCTGATCACCCTGGACGAGCCTGCTCAGCTCGGAAAAACCTTTGCCGAAGACAAAGGGTATTCCTTCCCGGTATATGCACCCGTCGGAGAACTTCCGGAGAGCGCCTGGGCGGGGGGCGGCATCCCGCTTAGCCTGCTCACCCGGGCTGATAAGGCCCTTATTTACCACTTCGGCTCCGCCGACTGGAACAGCAGCCGGGTGCACCGCTTACTGGATAATTTGAGAGCCGAGCCTATGGTGGATAGCCGCTGAGTAGCCGGCCACCATTAAAATATATCATTTTCCGCCGTATCATTCTTCCTCACTACAGTGAGGGCTTTGCTTAAAGGTGGAGCGCACCGGCCACTCGGGAGAACTGTATCTCCTGCTCATACAGGAGCCATCAGGGGTATCTCCGGGGCCGCCCTCCACCCACGCGCTCTTTTTGAAAATTTTAGGTTGGTTACGCTCGAGCCATAAATGGAGAGAGCTGATTCCATTTTGGCGAAGCCGCCGCCATGCCGGTGGCGGCTTCTTTTTCTAAAAACAAACAGATCATGAAAATACTACTGTTGCTTTTAATCACTTAAAAAAACGGGATCATGAAAAAAATGCAATTACTCGCTCTCTTACTCGGCCTGCTGGGCGCCGCCTTCGGGCAAAACGCTGAAAATCCTGCCATCACCACTGAAACCGGCAGCTGGAAACTCCTGGACACGGAAGAATACTCCATTGAATACCCCGCCCACTGGGAACTGAACGATTCTAAAATGATGGGCACGAGCTTCCTCCTACTCTCCCCACTCCGCTCCCCGGACGACCTCTTCCGCGAGAACGTCAACCTGATGGCCGAGGATCTCCGCGGCCAGGAACTTGGGCTCGACGAATACGTCGGCCTGGCCCTGCAACAAATGCAGCGCCTCATCACCGACGGCCAGCTGCTGGAAAGCGAACGCCTGCAGGCCCACGGCAAAGACTACCACAGAATCCTCTACACCGGCAAGCAGGGTATTTTCGAGCTGAAATTCCTGCAGTACTGCTGGATACGCGCCGGCCAGGCCCAGGTGCTCACCCTCAGCTGCGAGGCCAAAGAATACGACAATTACCGTGAAGAAGGAGAAAAGGTCATGAACAGCTTTGCCTTCAAAGAAGGCGGGAAAGGAAAATCTCTTGTCACCCACTAGGCTGGCTGCACTCCCCTTCTTATTTCCATGCGTAGACACAGCAGCCTTTTTACATCCAGGCCGCGGGGCGCCCGCCCCCGGCCTGGTTTCTTAAGATAGGCGGACAGAACAATCTGCCCGGAACGCCTGAGAATAAAGCGTTTCAGGCTCTGCTGCCGAAGCAGTACAAGTAAACTGAAACTGTCCGCCCACTTGGAAACTTCCAGGCGGGAATGGCTGCACCTGGCCACTGGCTTTGGGTAAAGGGTAAAATAATCTGCGATTTTTTTACCTTGTGAATATGCAGCCTGGCGACGACATACACAAAAACTGGAAAACGCTTAGAGAGCACGGCTCTCCTGCTGCATTAAAGTTCCTGTTCCGCCACTTCTACGATCCGCTTTTTCACTATGCTGCCAGAGTGTTGCAAAGAGAAGACCTCGCCAAAGACGCCATACAGAACACCTTTGCCGACCTATGGCACTACCGCAGCCGGCTTTCTCCCGATGTAGCCGTGCGCGCCTACCTGTTTCGGGCCGTGCGCAACCACTGCGCCCGGCTTTTCCAAAAGCACCGCCCTCATCAGAAGGTGGAGCGCCTCGCCCAGCAGCTGTCCTTCGAACCGGAAGAGCTGAAACTGAAAGAAGCGCCTCCCCCACTTAAAATAAAGATCACCGAGGCCCTGAACCGCCTCTCGCCCCGCCAAAGGGAAATCATCTACCTCAAATATTACGAAAACCTGAGCTATCAGGAGATCGCGGAGGTACTCCAGATCAACTACCAATCCGTTGTCAACCACGCCCATAAGGCCATTCTCAGGCTGCGGCAGGAAGATGCCCTGAATTTTTTTTAAAAAAAACTTCTCCAAATAGAGTATAAGCTCTCTCTCCTCTTCCTTATTAGAGAAAAGGCCGCAGGCTGAACGATGATACATCCCAGGCTAACTGCGGAGTCTTTCTTGGCACAAACGACTAACCTCACAACAATGACAGTCAATGAAACTGGAACAACTACTCGCTGACCCCAGCTTTGAAAACTGGGCAAAACGAAGCAATGAAGCAGATTACCGAAAATGGGAGGCCTGGCGGGCCGAAAACCCGGGCCATGCCGCCCTTATGGACGAAGCAAAACTGATGCTTACCGGACTGGAATTTGAAAGAACGCAAGTACCCGAACAGGACAAGCAGGAAGAATGGGAAGCCCTGGCCTCGCGCCTGGAGCTGGCCCCACAGCAGCCTGGCCAGGGCTTCCCATTCTTCCTGCTTGTCC
>CAYVVK010000368.1:0-6787 GCA_964454855.1 uncultured Phaeodactylibacter sp.
TGCCGGGCAGCCCGCAGGCGGGCCGACAGGTTTTCCAGCACGCTGGCGCCGGCATTGCGGTTTGCCGCCCGCTGGTATTCTTCTTCCAGGAAGAGGCGTTGCTGGCGGGCCTCTTCGGCTCTTTCCTGAGCGATCTGAGCCGCATTTTTCGCCAGTTGGGCTTTGCGGTCGGCGATGCGCCGCAGGTCTTCTTCCGTCACCGGGATGTTGCCCTCCAGCGGGGCGATCTCTACATCCACGACCGGATACTTGTGCTCTTCCTTTTGTTGCTCCGGGTAGCCGCTTTGGGAAGAGCCGGTAAAATCGGAATACAGCTGAGTGGTGCCGTCCGGAAAAACGATGATGGCCTCTCCCTTTTCATTGGTGCGTACTACCGGCTGGGCGGCCGTGTAGGCCGTGAAGGAGAGCAGGGCCAGAAGCAGAAAAAAAAACCTAAATTGCATGCGAAAAAATGTTTTTGGGCCAATACATAAGGCGGTATCGTGCTCATCCGTTGTAGAGAGGAGTTACGGACCGTAATTTTTATTATCTTTCAGCATCTGGCCTATTATACGATTTTATCCGGCGAATAGTTGCAAAGATCGATTATCAATAAAACCAAAAAGACAATGAGGATAACCTTCTGGAGCCTTCTACTGCTTAGCCTGCTGGCCTGCACCAATGACAAGAAAAACAATGAGGGGAGCGTTGAAACCAATTTTACCAACATCCAGGTACAATATCCTAAAACCTACCTCGATACCGCCGTGGTGGATGACTACTTCGGCATGAGGGTCGCCGACCCCTACCGCTGGCTGGAGGATGAAGATGCGCCCTCTACCGAACGCTGGGCCAAGCTGCAGCGCTCGCTTACCGACAATTACATGAGTTACATTCCCTATCGGGACGCCATCCGGCAGCGCCTGGCCCAGCTGTGGAATTACGAGCGCTTCTCTACCCCTCAGAAAGTAGGAGGCTACTACTACATCTTCCGCAATGACGGCCTGCAAAACCAGGACATCCTCTACCGCCTGCGTGCGCTGGATGGGGAACTGGAAGCCGTACTCGACCCGAATAAGATGTCGAAGGACGGCACCATCGCCTTGTCGGAATATTCCTTCTCCAAAGACGGGTCTTTGCTGGCTTATCAGCTGTCGGACTCCGGTTCCGACTGGAAGACGATCCACATCAAATCACTGGATTCCGGCAGCCCGGCCAAGGATACGCTCCGCTGGGTGAAATTCTCGGGCATTTCCTGGTACCGCGATGGCTTCTTCTATTCCCGTTATCCCGAACCCGAAGAGGGAGAAGCGCTCACCGGCGTCAATATGTTCCATCAGGTATATTACCACAAGGTGGGCAACCCGCAATCTGAAGACGAGCTGGCCTTTGCAGACCGCCTGCATCCCGACCGCATTGCCAATACCACCACTACGGAAGATGAGCGCTTCCTCATTCTGAGCCTTGCCAAATCTACCAGCGGCAACGCCCTGTATTTCCGGGACCTGTCCACCAATGAGCTGGCCTTTACGCCTATAGAGGAGGGTTTTGAGCATGATTTTGAGGTGGTGGGGAACAATGGTAACGACCTCTTTGTGCTGTCCAACCACAATGCGCCCAACGGCCGCCTGCTGCGCATCAATACCCGGCAGCCGGGGCAGCGCTACTGGCAGGAGGCCATTCCCGAATCGGAAAAAGATGTAATGCGGGATGCCTATCTCTGCGGGGGCAAACTGGTGGTCCATTATCTACACGACGCCTACAGCCAGCTGCGCGTTTTCAACCTGAATGGAGAGGAAGAACAGATCATCCAACTCCCCGGCATCGGCACCGTAACGGATGTCGAGGGCAAAGCCGGCGACCCGGAGATGTTCTACGAGTTTACCTCCCTCACCCAGCCAGGCACCATCTACCGGGTGGACCTCAGGAGCCTCAGCCAGTCACTGTACAAGAAGCCCGACTCGGCCTTTGAGGGGGAAGATTACGAGACCCGGCAGGTGATGTACAAGAGTTACGACGGCACCGACATCCCCCTCCTGATCGTACACCGCAAGGGGCTGCGGCTCGACGGCAACCGGCCTACGCTCCTCTACGGATACGGCGGCTTTAATATTCCCGTTCTGCCCGCCTTCAACCGCACCCGCTATATGCTCTTCCCCGTCGTTCTGGAAAACGGAGGCGTTTGCGCCATTGCCAACATTCGCGGCGGCGGCGAATTCGGGACGGCCTGGCACAAGGCCGGCACCAAACATCAAAAGCAGAATGTATTCGACGATTTCCAGGCTGCCGCCGAATATCTTATCGCAAACAAATACACCTCCCCTTCCAAGCTGGCCATTCACGGCGCTTCCAACGGCGGCCTGCTGGTGGGCGCCTGCCTGACGCAGCGGCCCGACCTGTACGCCGTAGCCCTGCCCGCAGTGGGGGTGATGGATATGCTGCGCTACCACAAATTCACCATAGGCTGGGCCTGGGCCGATGATTATGGCACCAGTGACACGAGGGAGGATTTCGACTACCTCTTCGCCTATTCTCCCCTGCACAACATCGCTCAGGAAAGTTACCCGGCCACCCTCATCACCACTGCCGACCACGACGACCGCGTGGTGCCGGCACACTCCTATAAGTTCGCGGCTACCTTGCAGGCCAAACAACAGGGAGATGCGCCTGTCCTGATCCGGATTGAACCAAGTGCCGGCCACGGCGCGGGCAGCCCGACCACCAAACGCATAGAGGCCGGAGCGGATATGCTGGCCTTCATGCTCTACAATATGAAAGAACCCGTAACCTACGCTTCGGAAACGGCCGAAGGCAATTGGCCGCAGCAATAGCAAGCAAGTTTTTAATATACCTCGTACCGACAACCTACATGCTGTATCTCTTTGACATAGGCTTTCTCCCCGTACGCATCTGGGATATTCTGGATATCCTCATCGTAGGTTATCTGATGTTTCAGATCTATAAGCTGCTGAGGGGAAACATCGCCTTTAACATCTTTATCGGGGTGCTGACCCTTTACGTGGTGTGGTGGCTCGTCAGCCAGCTGGAGATGGACCTGTTGTCCGCCGTACTCGACCAGTTCGTGAAGGTGGGGGTGATCATCATCATCATCATCTTCCAGCCGGAGGTGCGGCGCTTCCTGCTGTTCCTGGGCAATACCACCCTGAGGCAGCGTTCTAATTTTGTGGGGCGTATTCTCGACCGTAACATCGAAAATACCGAGGAAAAGGCCCGGCAGATCAGGGCCATGCGCTCGGCACTGGTGCGGCTGAGTAAAAATAAGACCGGCGCCCTGCTGGTTCTGGCCGGCAACCTCAGCCTCGACGGGCTGGTAAGCTCGGGTGTCAGTATGGATTCGGAGATCAGCGAGCCGCTGCTGGAGAGCATCTTCAACAAGGAGAGCCCCCTGCACGATGGGGCGGTGCTCATCTCCAACGCCAAGATCAAATCAGCCAGTTGCATCCTGCCGGTTTCTGAAAACCCCAACCTGCCAAAAAGCGCAGGACTGCGGCACCGGGCAGCGGTGGGCATCACCGAGCGGGCCAATGTGGCTTCTTTTGTGGTGTCGGAAGAAACGGGCTTTATTTCCTATGCGGTGGACGGTGAACTGCACCGTCGAATATCAGAAGATGAACTGAAGGAATTACTCAATCAATATTTTTGACAGACATCCCTCCCCGGCAGCCCAGGCCGGAGAGAAGATCCCGTATCTATGAAGCTGCAGCGACTGGAAGAATTTCAGATTGATGAAACCACCGAAAAGACAATCGCTCACCTCCTGGGGAGTTGCTTTCCGGAATATCCCAAGGGGAGGATCTATTACAAGCAACTGCCGGATTTTCGCTACCTCTGCTGGGAAGAGGCGCAGCTCGTCGCACACCTGGCGGTAGAGCACCGAATGATCAGTAACGAGGGCGAGGTTTTCCGAATTTTTGGCATCGCCGACCTATGCGTGCGGGAGGCCTATCAGCACCGCCGCCTGGCCAGCCGCCTGATCTCCGAACTCAGCCTGCTGGCCTTGCGCAGCCGGGTGGATTTCCTGGTGCTCATGGCCAAAGACCACAGCCTCTATCTGAGCAATGGCTTTCAGCCCGTGTCCAATGTATGCCAGTGGCTTTTGCTTAACGAACACCGCAGCCTGGGCATCGCTCACCGGCGCATCCATTCCAGCCTGATGGTGAAACCCATGGGCAAAAAAGAGTGGAAAGCGGGTATGGTGGACTTTTTGGGGCATGTGTTTTAGTTAGCGCGATCTTTTGTATTTTAGCGATCCCGCAAAAGCTGGATTGTTCCACACAAATCAAATAATACCGAACTACATGCAACAAGTACAGGATTACATCGAAAGCAATAAGGAGCGCTTCCTGAAGGAACTCTTTGTCCTTCTGCGCGTCCCCTCCGTCAGCGCCGATGACGGCTATAGGGAAGATGTATTGAAAACAGCTGAGATGGTGGCGGAAAGCTTGCGCGAAGCTGGTGCAGACAAGGTGGAAGTATGCCCCACGGAAGGTTATCCCATCGTTTATGCCGAAAAGATCACCGGCCCTTCCAAACCCACCGTCCTGGTCTACGGCCACTACGACGTACAACCGCCCGACCCCCTGGAATTGTGGGAATCTCCTCCCTTCGAACCGGTCATCAAAAAGACCAAGACGCATCCGCAGGGAGCCATCTATGCCCGCGGCGCCTGCGATGACAAGGGCCAGTTCTTCATGCACGTCAAGGCCTTTGAGGCCATGGTGCAGAAAGGAGAGCTGCCTTGTAACGTGAAATTCATGATAGAGGGCGAGGAGGAAGTCGGTTCCGAACACCTGGGTATTTTCTGCCGGGAAAACAAGGAACGCCTGGCCTGCGATACCGTGCTCATCTCTGATACCTCTATCATTGCCAACGACGTGCCCTCCATTACCGTGGGCCTGCGCGGGCTGAGCTACGTGGAGGTCAAAGTGGTGGGCCCCAACCGCGACCTGCACTCCGGCGTGTACGGCGGGGCAGTGGCCAATCCCGTCAACGTGCTGTGCGATATGATCTCTTCCCTGCATGACGACAACCACCGCATCACCATTCCCGGCTTCTACGATGACGTAGTAGGCCTGAGCGCCGAAGAGCGCGCCAAGATGAATGAGGCGCCTTTCGACCTCGATACCTACAAAGAGGACCTGGGTATCGATGCCGTACAGGGCGAAAAAGGATACACCACCCTGGAGCGCGCCTCCATACGTCCCACGCTGGATGTGAACGGCATCTGGGGAGGCTATATCGGCAAGGGGGCCAAGACCGTACTGCCCTCAGAGGCTTCCGCCAAGATCAGCATGCGGCTGGTGCCCGATCAGGACCCCGATAAGATCACAGCCCTGTTTAAAAATCATTTCGAAAAGATCGCTCCTCCTTCCGTAAAGGTCACTGTAACGCCCCATCACGGCGGAGAACCGGCAGTCACGCCTACGGATACTCCCGAATATCAGGCGGCGGCCAAGGCCATGGAAGAGGCCTTCGGCAAAAAGCCCATCCCCATGCGGGAGGGCGGTAGTATTCCCATTGTAGCCTTGTTCGAGGAAGTGCTGGACGCGAAAAGTGTCCTCATGGGCTTCGGCCTCAATTCCGACGCCATCCACTCTCCGAATGAGCACTACGGCCTGTTCAACTTCTACAAAGGGATAGAGACCATACCTTACTTTTATAAGTACTACGCGGAAATGAAAGGCTAAACATAGTAGGCCACTATCTTTTTCCTGGCCAAAGCCAGGACAGGGGCTGAAGATTTTTCCTTCTACGCGCAAAAGGTCCCGGGCCTGTTCCTCTCTCTCGGCGGCATGCCTAAAGGAAAGGGCCCGGAGGAAGCGGCGCCTCACCATACTCCGGATTTATACATCGATGAGAGCGGTATGAAACTGGGGGTGGAATTGCTCTGCAACCTGGCGCTGGATTATCTGGGCCAGAAGGGCAAATAGGGAAGACTATCGCCGTCAGGACAGGCCCTTTGAGGGCAAAGCTTATCTTTGCCTTCAAAAAGCTATGCCCTACATCGAAGTGATCGAACACGAACAGGCCGAAGGCCGCCTGAAAGAGATCTACGACGAACTGGTGAAAAAGCGGGGAAAGCTGGCCGAGGTCCACAAAATACAGAGCCTCAACCCGGAGTCTATCGTGGCGCACATGGAGCTGTACATGAAAGTGATGTTCGGCCGTTCTCCGCTGCGCCGCTACCAGCGGGAGATGATGGCGGTGGTGGTGTCCAGGGCCAACAATTGCTCCTATTGCATCGCCCACCATGCCGAGGCCGTGCGCTTCTACTGGAAAGATGAGGAAAAAGTGGCCCGGCTAGGTGTGGATTTTCGGGCTATTGAAGATCTTCCCCAAAAGGACGCTCTCCTCTGCGAATTGGCCGAACGGCTTACGCTTAATCCCAACTTTGAAGGTAAAGAAACACTCTTCGGCCGGCTGCGAGCCGAAGGCCTGGACGACAGGGCTATCCTCGACGCCACCCTGGTTATCTCCTACTTCAATTTCGTGAACCGCATGGTGCTGGGCCTGGGCGTGGATATTGAGGAGGGCGGCGCCGGAGGGTATAAATATTAACCCTTCGCCCGGCGGCTTTCATTTTGTTGAAAACAACAACCAGGTATCCGGGTCCAGTATGAGCTCCGCCGGCTCAAATTTACATTTGAGCAGCACTTCCGCCTGCTTTTCTTTGACCTTTATGGCCCACTGGCGGGATTGCCCCTCTGCACTTATCGCCTTCACCTCCAGCGGGAATTCAAAGGCCGGGCCGGCCTGAGCCTGGCGGATTCTGAGCCGCAGCCGGCCG
>CAYVVK010000369.1:0-6785 GCA_964454855.1 uncultured Phaeodactylibacter sp.
GCGAGATGATGCCCCGCACGGGGGAGTTGGGGCTGCCGTCTTCCGTAACGACGAGGTGATCGATCTTGTGTTTACTCATGGCAATGATCAGCTGAGCAGCGGTAGCCCCTTTGCGAATGGTAAATACCGGCCGGCTCATGATCTCACTGACGGGGGCATCCCAACCCAGCCGGCGTTCCGAGCCCCGGCGGATGAAATCTGATTCGGTGGCAATGCCCAGTGGGTGATTCTCTTCATCTACAATGATGAAAGAGCCGAAAGAACGTTCTTTCATCTGCCGGGCCACCTCTGCGAGCGGAGTGGAGGGCGGCCCCAGGAGCAGATCTTCTACCGGGTTGGGGATGAGCACATCTTCTGTGCGCATGAACAAGACCGGCTCCCGGCTCAGGAAATGGCTTTTCCGGAAAGGCTCCGCTTCTTCCGGCTGCCCGTGAATGATAGGCTTGCCGGCGGCAAAACCCCGGGCAAAGAACAGGGCAATACGGGGAAAACGCTCCATGTAATTCAGAAAGAGGGCCTCGGAGATCTTCAGCAGCCTGCTCTTTTTGCTGGCGCGGGCGGAGGCCAGATAAGGGGCATGGGTGAGAATGGCCCGGATGCCCAGCATGTCTCCTTTTTTCAGCACATCGATGACCTGGGTACCGTCTTCAAAGCTTTTTGTGATCTCGATGCGCCCTTTGCGAAGCACATAGGCAAAAGGTTGCGCTTCCTCGCCTTCTTCGAAGAGGAATTCCCCTTCTGCGATCTCCTGCAGGCTGCTGCTGTGGGCCAACTCTTCCAGCTCCGCCCGGGGCAGGTAGGTGAAGGGGGGATAGTCCTGGAGGAATTGGGTGATGGCTTCGGCGGTCATTGATCATTAGGTGTTCGGCAGTGGTTTCCTATGCATTTCCTGCTCTGGCTTCCCAAATTTAGGGTATTTTGTGCCATAATCCGGAAAAAACAGAAAAATGCAAAGTACTAAGCTACTCCTTTCCACGATAAGCCTGCTCCTGCTCTGCTGTTGTAGCCACAGCAATCAACCACCTGCCGGCCGGGAAAAAGCAGAGGCAGGGACGACAAAAAAAGCGGATACGCAGCAGCTTTCCGATACCCTTTCCAAATCCGGTAAATACGCCTTCGAATTTCCCTACGATCACAAAAACTTCAAGATAGTGGTAACCCATGATCAACGCCTGCTGGCCATCGGTAAAGACGGGAAGGAGCTGTTTGAGGTGTACTGGTACGACAATGGGCCGGATTATATCTCCGATGGCCTGTTCCGCATTGTGGAAAATGAAAAGGTCGGCTACGCCAACGAAGCCGGAGAAGTGATTATCAAACCGCAGTATGCCTGCGCTTCTCCCTTTGAGAACGGCCAGGCTAAGGTTACCTACAACTGTGATCTGATCGAAGAGGGGGAGCACAGCCGGATGGAGAGCGATTCCTGGTTTACTATTGATAAGGAAGGGAAGCGGGTTGGAGAGTGATGAGGCGGCCTGTGAACCACTACCGGGCTATTGTTATTTAAGAACAGAGAACAAACCATCACCAATGAATCTCCAACTAAAAACAAAGGTAAAAGGCAACTACCAGGACATCATGGCCCGCTTCGACCGCCAGTTGTTCGAAGCCCTGGCCCCAAAGCAGGGGGAGATGGAGATCGTGGAATTCACCGGCTCAAAGAAAGGAGACCGGGTACACATCCGCTTTAAAAAGCCCATCAAGGCCGAGTGGGTAAGCCTGATCACCGAGGATGAGGTCAATGAAAAAGAGGCTTACTTTGTGGACGAAGGCGTACAGCTGCCCTTTCCGCTTTCCTACTGGAAGCACAAACATATCGTTCGCAAGGCCACGGAAGACACTTCCTGTATCATCGATGACATTACCTTCCGCGGGCCGAATGTGCTTATGGATTACCTGCTGTATCCGGCTATTTATCTGGGGTTTTATCCCAGGAAGAAGGTATACCAGGAATATTTTGGGAAAGTATGAAACTTAGATGTCTCATGACGATTGGTTTTTATTCTGGTGAAATCACAACTATAAAGCTAACACCTGGCCAGAAAAGTTGCGCCTGGATCGGGGTTTTGGATTACTGTGCTGTAATTGTTATTTTAGAGAGTTGAACATAAGCCATCAGCAAACATTTAAGCATGGAGATCAAGCCATTATTCGTCATTCTGGTCGATATCAGTGGGTACACTGAGTTTATCCGCCTGCACAAATTTTCCCTGATACATGCCGAAGCCATCATCATTGATCTGCTTGAAGCAGTGCTCGACAAGGCTGAGTTTCCCGTTGTCACTCATGAAATACTGGGTGACGCCGTGAGTTTTTACGCCGAGGTGGAAAAGGATGACGAGGGCCTGGCAGATTACATTTACCAGCAGGTACAGGAGTTCTTTGATGCCTTTAAAGAACGGGAGGCCGAGTTGGTCAGTGAGTGCAGTATCTGTGTCTGTGACGCCTGTCGGCAGGTGGAGCAGCTGAAGCTCAAGGCCATCCTGCACCGGGGGAAAGCCGCTTTCGGAGAAATCAAAGGGATGAAGAAAATTTCCGGGGAGGACGTCATTCTGGCTCACCGGCTGCTCAAAAATTCGGTTCCTGTAGATGAGTACATACTGATGAGCCAGGCTTTTTTCAGCCGTTGCAGTGCCATCGGCGAAGAGGAGATCTGCTTCCTGTCGGAACGTTATCCCAAGATCGGCGAAGTGCAGGTGGCCGTCAAGTACTTCGAGCCCGTGGATGTCACCGGCCAGAAACGGCCCTTCTGGCAGAAAATGAAGCGTTCTGCCGCCGTGGAAGCCCATCTGTTCTCCAGGTTGCTGGGCCTGAAAAAGCCCAAGCTTTTTCGGAATTTGCCGCCGTAGTGCGGTCTGAAAGTATCGGCCAGCGGCTTCTGGAAAGGCGGCAAACAAACACCCTTTAGGGTTTGTCGTATACGTACAACATAAGGGTAAAACCATGTTTGGCGGCCTCTGATTATTTGCATATCTTTGCGAAATCAATGACTCTATTGGCCCGCAAGTTTATTCTTCCTACCCGTCATGTTGAGTTAAACTTAAGGTTCCCATTAGTTAATTGTACTTTTGATTAGAGGATACGCCCTGCCGCCCGGGGCTGCAATTTTTTGCCGCCCGGCGATAAAGGCTGCACGCCGGTTAAGGAAAGCCTTTTCCGGTGCAAAACGAATTTTTCATTTTTTCACCTGAGAAAATGCATTACATCGCCGATTTCGGCGATGCTTCAAATTTGTAAGATCAAAAGCAATGTACTGCGTTTTCTCTACAATATCAGGTTTGCTTATGATTATAATTAATGTAAAAGAAGGCGAGTCTATCGACCGCGCCCTTAAACGCTACAAACGAAAACACCGGAACATCGGCCTGGTTAAAGAAATTCGCCGCCGCCAGCAATATACCAAGCCTTCCGTGAAGCGCCGCAACGAAGTGCTCAAGGCCAGATACCTGCTCGAAAAACAGCAGGCGGAAGATTGATGTATCTGTAATATTATCATATATGCACTAAGCTGGAGCGCCGAGAGCGCTCCTCAAGTAGGGCAGCCCGGGGCTAAACCGGGCTGCCCTACTTTGCTTTTCTACTTTTCGAAACGGCATAGGCCCTCCTAATTCGGTTTGTTTACCGATAAAGTAAACTCTCAGGCTTGTTATCCTGTTGTTATTATGTATATTTGCACAGTCAATCATTTAGTTCTATTGGTTTAAGTTTTTTTTTCTTCCCACCTTGATAGTTAGATTAAAATTTCCCACCAGTTGTACTAGTTGTTTGATGGCCCCGGGGGTTAATGATACCGCATACTTTTTGTACTGTTGTATTCGGAGGCTTTCCGAAATGGCCGTTTATTTTATTTATCAAACTTTTTTTATGAACATTTTTATTGCAAGGCTTAGTTACGACACTAACAGCGACGACCTACAGGAAGTATTTGAAGAATTTGGTGAGGTATCCTCATCCAAGGTGATCATGGATTATGACACCGGCAGGTCCAAAGGGTTTGGATTTGTGGAAATGGAAAACGAAGAGGCAGCACTGGATGCCATTCACGAACTTGACGATACCGAGCTTCATGGCAGAAGTATTGTTGTGAAAAAGGCACGTCCTCGCAGTAGCAAGCCCTCCAACAGCTATAACCGCTGGTAAAACGGGCCTGGAACAGCACCCCTGATCTTAATGGGTGCTGTTCCACTCCAATAAAATTTATTCCTTAACGAACGGCAGAGAAAATCTTTATTGCTGAATTCACGAACATCCTTTCCGTTCACATTAAAATACCATATGATAATAATTAATGTAAAAGACAACGAATCTATCGACCGCGCACTGAAGCGGTATAAGCGCAAACACCGAAATATCGGCCTGATCAGAGAATTGCGCCGCCGTAAGCAGTTCACCAAGCCCTCCGTAAAACGCCGCAAAGAAGTACTTAAAGCCAAATACCTGCTCGAAAAGCAGGCGAGTGAAGAAAATTGAAAAAATACCATCCACTGGCTGGCGCAGGGCAAAAATTTATGCGCCGTAAAAAGTGAAAATGAGTCCTCCCGAACAATTATCCGGGAGGACTCATTTTTTTATGGTATATGGCGAAGCTTTTCGAAACGGAAGAAGACAGGGCCGTTTTCTGGTGATAACCCTACCGTACAATCGATACATCCCCATCGTAGATCAGGCTCACCTCATCAATGAACTCTATCTTGGCATAATAGGTATAGACTCCACTCTGGGCAGGTTCCCCTTTAAAAAAGCCGTCCCAGCCCAGCGCCGGCTCGTTGGGCTGGAAATTCGAACGCTCAAAGACCAGCCCGCCCCAGCGGTTGAAGACTTTGAGTTCCGTGATCTGGCGGACGCCGGGCCCAGCATAGGCCGTGAAAAAGTCGTTGCTGCCGTCTGCGTTCGGAGAAAAAGCATTGGGAATGTATATCCTCCGGTTTTTCACCACGCGGACGATCAGGGAATCCACTGCCGTACAGCCGCTGCCGTCCATCCCCGTTACAGTATATACCGTCGAATTCACCGGATTGGCCTGTGGGCTCGCACAATCCGTACAGGAGAGTGAATCCGGTGGCGACCAGCTGAAGCTCACCGGGCTGTCATTGGCCACAGCATTCAGGCGGGTGGAAAGGCCCAGGTCGAGAAACTGGTCGGGGCCGGCATCGACGATCAGCTCCGCCGGCTCGGATATGGTGGCCCCGACAGTGGCGGTGCAGCCATTGGCGTCGCGGACGACCACCTCATAAGTTCCTGCCGGCAGGCCGTCGAAGGCCGGGCCGGGCTGGAATTCCTGGCCATCTACACTGAATTCGAAAGGAGCTACGCCCCCCTCGGCAACCACACTGATGAAGCCGGTAGGCTCGCCAAAACACAGGGCATTAATTACAGTGTCCAGATTGAGGAATAGGGCTTGCGGCTGAACGATGGAAGTATCCCCTTCTACCATACAGCCATTGGCATCCGTAACTGTCACCTGATAAGTGCCCTCTCCCCGCCCTTCGAGGGTGGCTGCCGTTTCTCCTCCTGCCCACAGGTAAGAATAGCCGCCCACGCCTCCGGAAGCTAGGGCGGTGAGCATGGCGTCATTCTGCCCAAAGCAGCTGATGCCGTTCAGCTCGAAAGAAACCTGCAGCGGCGGCGGGTCCTGAAGGGTAAAGCTAAAGCTGCCCATACACAGGTTGGCGTCGCGCACATCCACAGTGTACACGCCCGCCGGCAGCATACTAAGCTCGTTGGCGTCCACAAAACCCCTTCCATCATTAAAATCATATTGGTAAGGCGGCTGGCCGTTGGAGATATCGAGGCTTATGGAACCGTCGGAAAAACCGGTGCAGGAAGGGTCTATGGTGGCGGATACATTGGGGTCGAGCTGCAGTTCCAGTTCCCGTACAGGGATCACCAGGAATTCCTCACAGCCGTTGGCGTCCCGAATGGTAACTTCGTAATCACCAACGGGCAGGTTTTGCAAGGTATTGTCGGTGATAAAAGCCCCCCCCTGCCAGCTGTATTCATAGGGAGGAGTAGCGCCGCTGACATTCAGGGTGATGGAGCCGTCCATGCCGCCGTTACAGGTAGGCATGCCGATGAGGGTATCCACGGCAAAATCGGGCCGCCCCTCCACTGTGAAGGTGGCTTCTGTTTCGCAGGTCGATTCGTCGGTTATGGCCACGGTATAATCCCCCACATCCAGGCCGGTGATGTCTTCTGTATTCGCGCCGGTACTCCAGGAGAACTGATAAGGTGGGAAAGCGCTGTTCACACTCAGGTCAACAGCCCCGTCGTTGGCGCCGGGGCAGGAGAGGGGGCTGGTAGTGGCGGCCACATCGAAATGATCGTCGCAGCACTCCACAAACACATTCTTTATTTCGGTAACGATGCAGCCGTCGCTGGACTCTACCTGCAATACGATGGACTTCAGGCCCGGGCGGTTGTACGTTACGTCATGCGGCCCGGTGCCGGAAACGGCAGCGGGATTGGCGTTCTGGCCGAAATCCCAGTTCCGCTCGGAGATGACTCCCTCAAAGGTGCTGGCATCCGTGAAGGTGATGGGGTCTCCCACACAAACGGTATCGGTACTTGTGGTAAAATCAGCCTGTGGCCCCCGGAAGGTTCCCGTACCTCCGAAGGAAATGGAAAAGCCGGCTCCGGAAGCGCTGAAGTTGAGGACCACCAGGGCGTAGCTCCTGCCTTCCTCCATTTCGATGGCCTGCAGGAAGTTGTTGTCCCCCGGTGAGCAGCCGCAACCTTCGCTGGTGTCGCCGTCGTTGATCGCCAGGCCGGTGGCGCCGGTACAGGGC
>CAYVVK010000370.1:0-6779 GCA_964454855.1 uncultured Phaeodactylibacter sp.
GCTCAAGTGCGGCATTGAAACTGGTAGTATTGCCGCCATCAATGCCCATATGGGGAACATTGCTTACAAGACCGGCCGTAAGATCTACTGGGATGCGGAAAAAGGCCTGTTTAAGGACGATAAGGAGGCCAACAAGCTGGTGTACGCTCAATACCATAATGGCTGGGAACTGCCGAAGGTGTAAAGTAGGTACGGCAAGGAGTGGTTGTGTGTGTGGGAATTAGAAGAGGAGTGTTATTTTGATGCTATTGATGCTATTGATGCTATTGATGCTATTGATGCTATGGGCTTGCCGAGGCTTTAAACAAGAGCGAAGCCTCGGCAAGCAATAATACCGGCTCTGTTTAATTATCCGCTCCGGCAGGTGGTTTAAGCTCGTAGCCCATCTGCATCATGAGGCCGAGGGTGTTCATCTCTTCCCACTCCTCAACGATCTTTCCATCTTTCACCTTCATAATGGTGATGCCGGTAACCTCCACTTTCTTTTCGCTTCCCTGGGGGGTGCCGCTTCCCACCCAGCGGGATACGATGTAGTCGTCGGTGCAGATGATGTTTACATTTTCTCCTTTGGCATCCGGCACGTTCTTGTAGAATTCGGCGGCGCTGGCCTTGATCTTTTCCAGGCCCTCCTGATCTCCATCCGGCGTATGGCGGACGGCATCGGCATGATAGATCTCGTCCATAAGGTTGATGTCCTTTTCGGCCATGCCTTTGTCCATTTTGTCGATCAGGGCCTGGTGCTGGCAGTCTTGGGCTTGGGAGAAAATAGCGAAGCTTAAGAAGCAAAGGGCAAGAACCGCCCCCTTGAAAAACTTAGGTTGGTACATAATTTAGGTTTTAAGTGATTGAAACAGGCAGCCAAGATACAAAAGATATGAAACATTTACATGCAAATACAGTGTTTTTTAAAACATTTAGTTTTTAATGAATTGAATGCGGGGCCTGTCCTGCTTTCTGCCTTGCCAGGCGTACCATGGCCTTCACGCAAACCTCCACATCTTCTGCCGTTGTCGCCCAGGAGGAGACGCTGATGCGCATCACATGCCTGCCGTGCCAGCGGGTCGTGCCACACCAGCAGGTGCCTTCCTGCTGCAAGGCTTCAACCACACGGAGGGTCAGTTCCTCAGGCCCGAAAGACACCAGTACCTGGTTGAGGTTGACCTCATTGAGTACTTCGAAGCCCGCTGCTCTGAGCTTTTCTGCAAAAAGGGCGGCATGCCGGCAGCAACGTTCTATAAGTTCGGCAACACCTTTCCTTCCCAGGGCATAGAGCGCAGCCCAGGCCTCGGCGCCCCTTGCCCGGCGCGACATTTCCGGCGTGAAAGCATAGGGCTCCCGTTCTTCCTGGGGTGGGATATAGGCGGCATTGATCGACATGGCGGCCCTGAGGTTGTCCGGGCCGCGGCAGATCACCACCCCGCTGTCGTAGGGTACATTAAGCCACTTGTGCAGGTCCAGTGCCCAGGAATCGGCCAGATCATGGCCTTTCAGCTGGCCGGCGAGTTGAGGAGAAGCGGCGCCCCACAGGCCGAAAGCTCCATCTACATGCACCCAGGCGCCTTTAGCCTTCGCTTTCCGGCAGATCTCATACAGTGGGTCAATGGCGCCGGAGTTGACGTTTCCTGCCTGCACACATATGATCGTCATATCGTCCAGATCCGGCAGCGCCTCAGGAAGAATCTGCCCTTCACGGTTGATGGGCACCCGTATCAGGCGCTCACTACCGAAGCCCAGCAAAGAGAGGGCTTTCAGCGGGCTGACGTGCACTTCATCACCCACTATTACTTTTACCTCCGGCGCACCGTACAGGCCCTGTGCTTCCACGTTCCACCCTTTGCGCTTCATCAGGGCGTGGCGGGCCGCCGCCAGTCCGCAGAAGTTGGCCATGGTAGCGCCGGTAACGAAGCCCACACCGGCTTCCCGGGGGAGCGCCAGCACTTCCAGCAGCCAGCGGGCGGCTACTTCTTCCAACCTGGCCGCCAGCGGAGAGGTCACCTTCAGGCCGGCGTTCTGATCCCAGGCCCCCGCCAGCCAGTTGGCGGCCACCGCTACCGGCAGGCTGCCGCCGATGACGAAACCAAAGTAACGCCCGCCGGCGCTACCCACCGCTGCAGGAGAACCGGCCTCATCCAGCAGGCGGATCACCTCCACCGGGCTGGTGGAGCCCTCGGGCAGGGAGAAGTCCAGCTCGTCCAGCCGCTCTATATCTTCAGGGATGGGGAAAGGCTTCCTATCGGCTACGCCCTCCAGGTATTCGATGCCCTTTTGGGCCGTGAATTCCAATAATTCTTTCATTATTTTCATTACAGTGTTTTTTTAAGTGGATCAATGGGGCAGCCTGCAGCGCAACAAGCCGTATACGTAGGTGCCCAGAACCGCACTGGCCAACACGGCAAGTACCGATACAGAGCCATGCCCGATCAGGCTATAGTGCGCGCCCGGGCAGCCTGCCATGGCCCAGCCCAGCCCGAACAACAGGCCGCCTATGGCATAACGGATTATGCTCATTTGCTTGGGTATGAAGTGTATGGGCCGGCCCTCAATGTCCTTCAGACGGAATTTTTTGATCAGAAAAACAGCGAGAATGCCGATGCCGACGGAAGAGAACATGATGCCATATAGGTGGAATCCTTCCAAGCGAAACATCTCCTGCCAGCGGTACCAGGATACCAGTTCCGACTTGGTCAGCACGATGCCGAAAAATATGCCCACCAGAATATACTTGATATTTTTCATGTGTTATAAAGATAAAATGAGCGGCAGCAGCAAATTCGTACTCACGATGCCACCGATGAAAAAGAAAATAACCGTAATCAGCGAGGGCAGCTGCAGATTAGACAGGCCGCTGGTGAAATGGCCGGAGGTACAGCCTCCCGCCCAACGTGCCCCGAAGCCGGAAATAAACCCGCCGATGATCAGAACGATGGCCCCTTTCAAACTCGAAAGCCCCGCCAGAGAATAGAATTTAACGGGCAAGAAGGCCGCAGGATCGCTGTAGGAGTAGGGTATGTTAATGCCGAGCTCGGCCAGATGAGCTGCCGTTTCAGAGGAAAGGCTAAGGGGCGCGGCTGCCACCAGGTAATTACGGCTGAGGAAGCCCCCCATGATCACGCCTGCTACAAAGAGCAGATTCCAAACCTGCTCTCTCCAGTTAAAGTCGAAGAACGAAATGCGCTGGCCTGCCCCACCGATGGCACACATCGTACTATAAGTAGAGGACAGGCCAAAGTACTTGCCGAAGTAGATCAGCACCGTCATTGTCAATGCGATCAGTGCTCCACTAATGCCCCAGTGCCAGGGCTGCTGTACCAGCAACCGAGGGGTATCGACGGCAGCCACGGCCAGGATATAAAAAAGCTGTACCTGGATCATAATGATAATTTTAAAGCAAGATATGCCATAAAGTATGGGAGGCCAATGGCTCTTTATCCGGTACACCGGTTTACTTATTGGATGGCCCGGCTGCCCGAGCCGGGAACCTAACCAAGCCGCATCAATTGAGAAAGTTATTCTTTTCCGGGCGCTTAGTGTCTTCGTAGCCCCCTAAAAAACTGGCGGCTTGTGGCGAAAAAAAGTCATTGCCCCGCCTCACGCTGAGCTGATAGTTCACAAGGCTTTTGTAATTTCCCATTTTGAAGATCAAGGTAAACCACAAACCCTTCGACGCATGGACATCAAGATCAGGCCCGAACAGCCAGCCGACTATCTCACAGTACAGGAACTCACCCGCCAAGCCTTCGAAAATCTGGCCATCAGCGACCACACGGAACACCTGCTGGTGGAACGCCTGCGCCGCTCGGATGCCTTCGTGCCGGAGCTGTCCCTTGTAGCGGAGGCCGATGGCCGAATCGTGGGCCACATCCTTTTCACCAAAGTAACCATCGACAATGGGGAGCAGCAATTTGAGGCCCTGTCTCTCGCGCCGGTGTCGGTATTACTTGAATATCAGGGCAAGGGTATTGGTGGAAAGCTGATCGAAGAGGGGCATCAGCAGGCTCGGGCGTTGGGCTTCACTTCTGTACTGCTGGTCGGCCATCCTGAGTACTACCCCCGCTTCGGCTACGAGCGCGCCTCCGCCTATGGCATTACTTTCCCTTTCGAAGCGCCGGAAGAGGCCTGCATGGTGCTGGCCCTCACGGAAGATGGGTTGGAAGGAGAGAGTGGGGAGGTGGTTTTTCCCAAGGCTTTTTTTGGATAGTCGCAACGGCATCTTGCCGAGCTGACAAAAACAACCAATGCCACCAAAAGATCGGCAAGGCGCGCTTTCGGGAGGTGTTGGAAAAGGTGGGGAGGGATAACTTTTTTTAGCCAGCTGCTCCGTATAGTATGCATTAAATTGTGTGATATTCCCTGCGCTCGCCTCCCGGCCTCCTGTCTCCTATGCGCCAAAGCCGCTTCGGCGACGGAGCAAAGGAGTAGCTGCCTCCCGCCCATATAAGGCCGATTGGAGTTTGGGGGATTGAGTCCTCCTCTTCAGGGAGTTAGAGGGCTGCGATGGCATATCCAAAAACTTTTCGCACAGTGTACTCAGAAAGTGATCGAAGATATAGATGCCTAATGTGGGCCCTATCAGAAGAAAGATAAGCTTTGGCCATCGTCTTATGCCTCATCGTTATCATTTAGCTTGCCGGATAGATCCCTGCCAGGCATAGGCAGGGATAACACGGGTCTGACGTATTAACGCAGATTGACCCCACTAGAAGCCTATCCGCGAAAATCCGCGTCATCTGCGTCATCCGTGTTCCATCACGCTCTCAGAGCGGCATGCTCAAATAAATCCCCTCTCCCTTCCCAAAGAATCCCCCAAAACCCTTAGTTTCGTACTTGCCTGAACTTCAACACACAATCCAACCATGGCCAAGCAAAAAAACAGCAGCAAAAAGAAAAAGAAAGCCAAACGCATCAGCTACCACAAGCAGCCCGAGGAGCTGAGCCTTCGGGAATGGCAGGTCGGCCTGCGGCGGCAGTACGGCAAGGAGCAGCAGTTTGAGCTGACAAACCACGGCGGCCACCCCGTCTGGTCCGACTTTACGGTCAGCAACCCCGAGCGCAATAGCGTCTACCGGCTGGCCCTGCGCGGCCGGGAACCGGGCGACAATTTCTGCTCCTGCCTCGACTTCCGCACCAACGGACTGGGCACCTGCAAGCACATCGAGTGGGCGCTGCATAAACTATACAATACCTACGGCAACAAGCAACACTTCCGCAAGCCGCCGCCCGAGCGGGCCTACAGCTCCGTCTATGTGCACTACGGTGAGGAGCGCAGCCTGCGCCTGCGCATCGGCAGCGAGCAGGAAGAAGCCTTTGAGGAACTCGCCAAAAGCTACTTTGATGAGGAGGGCGGCATGTACCCGCACGCCTATCTGGAGGCCGACCAGTTCCTGGAGGCCGCCCGCCGGCTGTCTCCTGATTTCCGCTGCTATCCCGACGCGCTCGACTTCGTCATCCAGAAGCGGGACGACGCCCGCCGCCACCTGCTCGCCAAACGGCTGGAGGGCAAGCCCGAGTTGCTGAATGATTTAGTCCAAACCCAGCTCTTCCCCTACCAGCGCGAAGGTGTCCTCTTCGCCCTGCGCGCCGGCCGCTGCCTGCTGGCCGATGAGATGGGCCTGGGCAAGACCATACAGGCTATTGCCACCGCCGAGCTGTACCGCAAAGAGCTGTCCATCGGCTCCGTACTGATCATCTGCCCTACCTCGCTCAAGTACCAGTGGCGGGCGGAGATCCGTAAGTTTACCGGCAGCAGCGTGTCGGTCATCGAAGGGCCGATGCACAAGCGCCGGGAGCAATACAGCGACAGCGAACACTTTTACAAGATCATCACCTACAACATCGTCGCCCGCGACTACACCTACATCAACCAGAGCCTGCCCGACCTCATCATTATCGACGAGGCCCAGCGCATAAAGAACTGGGACACCAAGATATCGCGGGCCGTCAAGCGCCTGGAAGCGCCCTACCGCCTGGCGCTGACCGGCACGCCGCTGGAGAACAAGCTGGAAGACCTCTATTCCATCGTACAATTCCTCGACCAGCACCTGCTCGGGCCGCTCTACCTGCTGCTGCACCGCCATCAGGTGAAGGATGAGCATGGCGTGGTGCGCGGCTACCGCCGCCTCGATGAGATCAACGAGAAGCTGAAGGACGTGATGATCCGCCGCCGCAAGCGTGAGGTGCTCAAGCAACTGCCCGAACGCATCGACCAGCACCTGCTGGTGCCCATGACACCCCGGCAGCAGGAGCTGCACAGCAGCTTCGAATCGGATGTGGCGGTGCTGGTCGCCAAGTGGCGCCGTTTCGGCTTCCTCAAGGAGCAGGACCGCCAGCGCCTGCTCAGCTACCTCAACCTCATGCGGATGAGCTGCGACAGCACTTACCTGGTGGACCAGCAGACCCGCCACGACACCAAGGTCAGCGAGCTGTTCTACATCCTCGAAGAGCGGCTGGCGGAACCGGAAGAAAAGGTGGTCATTTTCAGCCAGTGGGAGCGCATGACGCGCATCGTCTCCCAGGAGTTGGAAGAGCGCGAGATCGAATACGCCTACCTGCACGGCGGCGTGCCCGGCCACAAGCGTGGTGACCTGCTCGACCGCTTCCGCGAGGACGACAACTGCCGCGTTTTCCTCTCCACCGACGCTGGCGGCCTGGGGCTCAACCTGCAGCGCGCCGCCCTGGTCGTCAACCTGGACATCCCCTGGAACCCGGCGGTGCTGGAACAGCGCATCGCCCGGGTGTACCGGCTGGGGCAGAAGCGCACGGTGCAGGTCATCAACCTGATC
>CAYVVK010000371.1:0-6746 GCA_964454855.1 uncultured Phaeodactylibacter sp.
GCAATCCGCAACTCTTTGGCTATCAACAGTGTCCAATCTTAGACGGGTAGCCGGACTGAAAGTTATTCACCTGACATTGAATGAGTTACCCTGATAGCTGTCGGGGATTCGCCTTACTTTGTGCCCTCTGCCGTTCGCGACAAAAACACGGCAGTTTGAACAGTCCCTGGCCATTTAACAATGGCAACAATTTAACAATGGCAACAATTTAACCTCCCCTCCAGACAATTTCCACACCTATACTTTTCGTTAATATGTCCATGCGCTGCATACCCATGCTCTGATGATAACACTAATCGATAAAAACGCATTATTTGTATGAAAGTATTCTCTGTTCTGATCAGCCTGCTGGGCCTGGCCCTTTCCTTGCACGCTCAGGTGATTTCCTATCAGGAATTGCCGCGGCCGGCATCCAAGCCGGGGCTGGACATTTACTTCTATTTCAGCAGCCCCGGAGACGAGGTCATTATCGAAAACGGCAAGCTGACGCACATCGCTAAAAAACAGATCTACGACCAGGACCGCCCGTGGGTAGCTACTCCGGCCGGCGTTTCCCGGCAGGCCGTGGCCGATGCTGTACCCCTCAACGGGCACCAGCTCAATTCGCTGCGGGAGATGATCCACAGCAGTGGTTTCCTGGGGCTGCCGCAAAGCGAGTACGGGGCTCCCTCCGATCAGCGCAGCAATCTCTATCAGATGTATATCCGCTCCCAGGGGAGTGAAAAAAAGATCATTTATTACCACAGTCCTTCCTCTGGCCAGCCTCCGGCTGCTTTTCGCCAGTTGAAAGAATATATCTGGAGTGTGGTGGCCCGGGTGGAGCAGTGAGGGAATGAAGGAATGAATCCCTCAATCCTTCTTTTCCCTCACGGCAGCTTGCCAAACCACTCCCGGACCACTTCCTCTGCCGGTTTGCCATTAGGCGTAAAGCCTTTATGGTTGGGGCCGCCGTCACTCAGGTAGGTGGGGAATTTCCACCACAGCAGGCCATGGTTCCAGTTTTCATTCTCCGTGCTCAGGGCCTCCATGACGATACGGTAGCACTGTTTTTGGGCTTCTCCGTCGTAGGCCCTGCCGCGCCCGTCCTTATGAGGTTCTTTCCAGGGGGTAGTGGTGCTGGTGAAGCCGATCTCCGTGAAGATCACGGGCCGGCTGTACTTTTCGCTGACGGCCTGTGCCCGTTGCAGGACGTTCTGGAAGGCGGCCTTCAGCTCCTCCTCTCCGGGCTTTTCCTCCTGGCTGAGGGGATAGTAGCAGTCCAGCCCGATATAGTCGAGTTCGTCCCAGAATTCGAGGCTTTCGAATTCTTTACCCCAGTTGGCGGCGTATACCATAGGGCCGGAATAGATACCCCGCAGTTTTCGGATCAGCCGGCGCCAGTCGTCGGGGCGTTGCAGGGTGGCTTTGGAAAATTCCACCCCCACGCAGAGCATGTCCATCCGGTTTATTTCCGCCAGCAGGGCATAGTGCCGCATCCAGCGGTAGTAGTGATCGAAAAACTGCCGCCAGTCTTCTTCCGACTGCATTTCCACATCGCCGGGCCAGCTGCCTCGGCCCAGCCATACCTGTGGCTTGAGGATAGTGGCCATGCCCAGTTGCCGGGCGGTATAGGCATCGTGCACCACCCCTTCGTCGGTTTCCGAGCCGGCGCGCTGCATCAGCGGAAAAGGGCTGGGCGCTCTGGGATTGCGCAGGTAGGAGTAGGGTACGATGGCCACCGCATTAACACCCATCTCCGCCTGTTGGCGAAGCGACTGGCTGGCCAGGCCGGAGCCATAACCATTATAAATGGCGTATCCTTCGTGGGCGAAGTTAAAGCCTTTCAGGTAGGGGAGGGGAGCATAAGCGGGTAGCTCCGGCTCTGCCGGCAATTGTTCCAGGTATTGCTGCCACGGCTGCCGGACTGCGTAGAGGCTTGCTTCGCCGGCTTGCCAGCCGGGGTATTGTTCCAGAAAAGCGGCTTTGCCCCAATGGTGGATGAGAAAATCAACGAAAACTGCTGCCAGGCAGCCTCTTACCAGGGGGGATTCCTGTTGAAACTGTTCGTCATCAAAAAGCTCGGATAAGGGAGGCAGGTTGCCGGAGCGGTACAGGCGGTTGGCCCAGTACCGATAGCCTTTGCCCTGCCAGTTCTGAGTGAAAAAGATGGAGAGGCCTTCCTCGAGAGCCGGCTTTTGCGGTTTGCCCAGTACCTGCCGCAGGAGAATGGCATTTTCCGCTCCGGCCTGCTGGCCGGCAAAGATTTCGTTGGCGACCATATGGGCAGCCTTTCCGGTAAAGTCGGCCTGGGCGGGTTGTGTATTGTTCAGGCGCAGGCCCTTCTGCTCAATGGAGTTATAAATGTGGCAGGGGATGGGTTCCGGCAGGGCCTCCCCGCCCAGAAAATCCAGCAGCCTGCCGGCATTGGCCTCGCAGCTTTCCATGAGCCGGCGGGTGTACTCGGCGGCCGGTGATACCTGATGGAGGATAAACTCGAAAAATTGCCCTTGCAGGCTGGTGTCCTTAGCCTGGGTGAAGTCAAATGCCGTTTCGCCTTCAGGCTCCCATGTTTCTTCATCGAACGCGCCCATCAGCAGGCGGCGCCCGTCCTGGTAAACTTCATAGCCCATGGATGCCCAGCTGAAAGTGGACAGGCCGGCTTCCCGGCGGGTTTGGTAAAATTTGGTAATATCGGCGGCCTCAAAAGCGGTCGTGATGGAAAGCGGCAGTTTCCTGTCCAGCGGGTTGGGATAAAAGGACAGGGAAAGGATGGTGTTCGGCCCGGAAATGAGGTGGCGGCCAAACTTCAGGGCTTCACCTTTTATATCAAAGGGGAGGCGGGAGACGAGCTCACGGACGGCTGGATTGGACCATTCCGCACCCAGCAGAAGGAGCGAAGACTGGCGCAGCTGTTTCCGGCTGGCCTCTTTTTCCGGCAACAGCCTGCACTCGGCCCGGCGAAAGCGTTCCCGCAGCTGTTGCGCAAGTTCTTCCAGCCCCTCGCTGTACACGATGAGTAAAAGCTGCTCTTCCCGAAAACGATCGATCAATTCCTCACGGCTGGGAGGGGGAGGAGAAGGAGCAGCCTTGGCCTCGAGGTGGGCGGGCCGGTTTTTACAGGAGAAGCAGGCCAGTATGGCCAGGAAAATAATAATTCGTCTCATCGGGTATTCAAATTTAAGCAGATTCCTCGATTTCCCAGACGATCATGCTGCGGTCGTCACTGGCGGAGATGAGGTAGTTTTGATAAGGAGACCAGAACAGGCAATTCACCGAGTTGAGGTGCCCGCCCTCGCGGCCGGTATCCAGCACCTTTGCCAGTTGGAAGGTATCGGCATCCCATATCTTGATGGATTTGTCGCGGCTGCCGGTAGCGAACCACCGCCCTTTCGGGTGGAAGGCTATGCTATTGATGGTGTACCAGTGAGCGGGCTGAGCAGACAGCAGGGTAGGTTCCGGCTCCAGAGCCCAGGCTTTGAGTTGGGCGTCGCGGCCGCCGCTGATCAGGTGCCTGCCATCGGGAGTATAATGAAGGGCGAAGACCGAATTGTCGTGAGCCTGAGGAATATGCTGCCGCAGGGCCAGGGAGGAGGCATCCAGCAGGAATATGCTGTTGTCACTGGCGCCCACGGCCAGTTCCTGGCGTTGCGGGCAGTAGGCCAGGCTACGCAGGCTTTGGTTGCTCAGCTGCAGGCTTTCGAGGCTGCGCCCCTCCGTGGGGTCCCAGCGGGTGAGCAGGCCTTTGCCCCCGGCGCTGTACACATGATCACCGATGCGAAGGAGGTGGAATACGCCTTTTTGATGGTGCGCGATATTCCGGGTTTTCCCGGGTTCCTGGAGTGGAATCCAGTGCAGGCCGCCGTTCATATTGCCGACCACCGCTTTATCCCATTCCGGCAGATAAAGCAGGGAGAAGGCCTGTGTTTCCACTCTGGCCAGCAGTTGCCCGTTCTCCGGTTCATCGAGGCTCCAGCTTACCAGCCATCCGTCGCCTGCTCCGGAGAGAAAAGTATTGGCCGCCGGGCCCTGGCCGAGGGCGAAAACCGAAGCTTTATGGCCGGTGAGTTGAGCGATTTTTCGCACGTTCAATTTTGGCATATAGTTTTTTTCCATTCTTGGAGAAAACAGATATTTCCTACTTTTGGTTTCCGGAGCGCCCTTAGGCGCTTCATTAAATACCTAACCCAACTTACGGATAAGTAAGCGCAACCAGAACCATATAAGCGAACGGCATGCCACTTTTTCTGCAAGAACAACTTAAACCGGAAGGGGAGCTGGGCTTGTGGCGCATCGAGGAGCCCGAAGCCTGGTTTCTCCGGCGGCTGGACCTGGCGCCTGAAGAAAGCGAGCAATTCAGCCGCATTAAGGGGCGGCGCCGGGTGGAGTGGCTGGCCGTACGGCAATTGGTCCACACGATGTCGGGCAGGGAATCCCGGGGGGCTTTTCTGAAAGATGAACATGGCAAGCCCCATCTGGAGGGCTCTCCCTTCGAGATCTCCATCAGCCACTCCTGGAATATGGCCGCCGCCATTGCCGCTCCATATTCTGTAGGTATCGACATACAGGTGTTGGTGCCCCGCATAGAGCGCCTGGCGCACCGCTATATGCGCCCGGAGGAGATTGCCAGCCTGCAAGGCGGCAACCGGATAGAGCAGCTGCATATCTACTGGGGAGCCAAGGAAGCCCTCTATAAAGCCTACGGCCGGCGGGCGCTCGATTTTTCCACTCATATCCATGTCCATCCCTTTATTTACCGGCCAGAAGGGGGCCTCTTCACCGGGGAAGTCCAAAAGGAAGAATTCCACCGCTTCTATGAGCTGCATTATCAGATGGAAGGCAATTACATGCTGGTTTACGGGCTGGAACAAACCCGGGCCAATGCCGTATAATTTGAGGACTTAAGGGCCCGGCTGTTGGTTAAGGATGCGGCTTAGCCTTCCTCCGAGCAGGAGCCCTTGCCCTCAGCGGCCGGAAAAGCCTTAAAAGTTTGTCCATGGCCCTATGCAGCGGGGATAATCCGCAACTTGAGTTTGATAATCATCAATATATTTTTAATTTTACGGTATACATCCAATCATTTACCCTTTCCCTTCGGTGGGCAAGCGCCTGCCTTATTCATAGAGAATCGAGATAGAAATGCTGGTAAAGCCAGCTAATGGCATCGTATTGATATCCGCCATTTAGTGGAGTTGAGGGCCTGCCTTTATCAGGTTCGCTACTTCCGGCAACATGAACATGAAATAAATTATAATTCCCATTTACATATCCAAAAACAGCATTTTATGCAAGCCATTAAGATCATCATTGCCGATGACCATCAAATTTTTCTCGAAGGGCTAAAGACAATACTGAAAAGATATTCCGAAAAACAATTCGAGATCGTGGGGGAGGCCTCCAACGGCGCCGAACTCATCCGCCTGCTTAAACGGCAGCCTGCTGATGTACTGCTTTTCGACCTCAACATGTCTGAAAAAGATGGGTTGGAGGTCCTGCGCTTTATCGAAAAATCCCGGATAGAGATCGCTACGCTCGCCCTTACCATGTACGATGCTCCTAAGATCATCCGCGCGGCATTCAAGGCAGGAGTGAATGGTTATGTACTCAAAGACAAAGGCATCGAGGATGTGCTGGCCGGTATTCGCGAGGTCTTTGCCGGCAACACCTTTCTGGGCGAGGGCATCAGTATGGGTGGCAATTATATCAAAACCAGCGCTGCCCACCGGCAGAATAAATACCTTTTCAACGACCGCTTCGTGAAGAAATACAGCCTTACCAAGAGAGAACTGGAGATCCTTCACCTTATCACACAGGCTCTAAGCAATAAGGAGATCGCAAAAACCCTGTTCATCAGCGACCAGACCGTCAGTGTACACCGGAAAAATATCATGCGCAAGCTGGGGGTCAGCAACACGGCCGGACTCATCAAAGAGGCCTATGACAACAGCCTGGTTTAGTTTTATTACCTTCTTTGACAAAATCTGTAGATAGTTCGTGCGGAAGCAATGCGACGGCCTTGTGCGCCGTAAGTTTAGCAAAGGAGCAGGGATTCCGCACGAAGCACTGTTTTTTGAAGGCAGAATTTGTCAAAGAACAGTTTTATATAGGTGTTTTTGCAATTTATTTTAAAAAATACCCCCTAAAGGGTATGGAGACTCCATAAACTTATTATATATTTGTACCGCAAGCATAATTGCGCTATCTACAAGATGAACTGTAAGACCTGTAAAGACGACCTTGTATTAGAGAAGATTTGTAATGTCTTTTGGAAAACTCCGAAAGAAACATTTATCTTTGTACCAATCCAAAATAGAAATCCCATGAACAAAGGTTTTTACACCACTTCTTTTTTACGTCAGGATAATTCTTTCCTGAAATTACTTCCCTTTAGCATATCGCGATCTATTCCCAAACTACACCATTATTTATAGCGCATTAAACGTGGTCCCTTTTTGAGTAAAGGAACCCGCCTTGTACCCCGAATTCCTTTTGAAGCGCGGAGGCATAACGATGCCGCCCCGATAGCTTGAAAGACCTAAAAAAGACGACGACGGCCTATTTATTCTTCGGTGCTCTGTTCAGGAGTGCTGTAGAGAGAGTATGCTATTTATATACGACGACACGACCTTAGTTTAGCATAATCTTTATTTTACATAACCTAATTCTTTTTATTTAAAACAAATTGTGATCTTATGGAAAGAACGAATTTTACTTTCGTTTTTCGATCCGGTTTACTGCGCACGCTGCTATTGCTGGCGTTCGGCTGGGTA
>CAYVVK010000372.1:0-6718 GCA_964454855.1 uncultured Phaeodactylibacter sp.
ACCCGTTGATTATTTCGACTGCCGACTGTCAACTATTTACTGCCGACTGCACTACGACGTCCCGATAGCCATCGGGATTAACGCAGTTAGCGCGCAAAAGAACGAGTCTAAATGGGTTTATTGTTGCGCGATCCTTAGTGCAATATTCGCCACAGGCGGACAGCAAGGCAAACGGAGATGATCAGATTGCAGGCTGGCTGAGTAACAGGCTACAGATTATGAGCAAGCCCGCACCTAAAATTGCTTCAGCAGTTCCTCGCGGCGGCTACGCGATACGGGGATGGTCATTTTATTGACAAGCACCAGATAGCCGCCATCGGCGCGCACGTATTCCCGCACGTGGTTGAGGTTGACCAGGTGGGAATGGTGGGTGCGGAAGAAGCTGAATTCACCCAGCAGTTCTTCAAAATCTTTCAGGGTTCTCGAGATCAGTTTTTTGCGGCCGTTGGTCATGTACACCATGGTATAGTTGCTGTCTGAAGCACAGGCCAGAATATCATCAGGCGACACGAACTCTATGCTCTCCTTAGTAGCCAGGGCGATCTTTCCGGGGCGGCCTCGCTGCTCCTCCTTGATGTTGCTGAATAACACTTCCAGCTGGGTGCTGGAAAGGTTGTGCCTCAGTTTTCGGGAATGCCGCTCGACGGCCGTTTTCAGCTCGTTCACCTGTATGGGCTTCAGCAGATAATCCAGTGCACTGAACTTGATGGCCCGGATGCCAAACTCATCATAGGCGGTGGTGAAGACCACATCGAAGGGTACCTCTCCCAACTGCTCCAGCAGTTCGAAGCCATTGAGGCGAGGCATTTCGATATCCAGGAATAAAAGTTCCGGAGGGCTCTGCCGGAGATAGTCCAGGCCTTCCACTGAATTGGTAAAGGTGGAAACCACCTCCACACTGGGGCAGTGCTTTTCCAGCTTCAGGTTCAGTGTTTCTACACTATGGCGTTCGTCATCGATTATTATTGCTTTTACCATGACATATGGGTTTTCATTAAAAAAAATAGCGGCCCGGGCTCAGAACGGGATATTCAGTTCCACCCTGGTGCCCTGGGCATTGCCCTGTTCGTCTTTCAGGTCAGTCACTTCTACCGAAGCGTTGGTTTTGTACAAGCGGTTGATCATGCTTATGCGGTCCTGGGTGATGCGCATGCCCATGGATTTTCGTCGGGTAGCTGTTTTCGATCGTAGCTTTTTGGCGGCCTCCCTGCCGATGCCGTTGTCTTCAATGATGCAATTGAGGTGGCCGTTCTGCTGGGTAATGATCAGGTCGAGGCGGCCTTTGCCTTCCTTCTGCATCAGGCCGTGCCAGATGGCGTTTTCCACATAGGGCTGCAGCAGCATGGGCGGGATCTCGACCTCTTCCATGCGCAGGCCCCGCCCTACCTTTACCTCGTAGTCGAACTGCTGTTCGAAGCGCAGGCTCTCCATTTCGATGTATAGCTTTAGGGACTCCAGTTCATCCTTCAGGTTGACGTACTCCGAACGGGAGTTCTGAAGGATGAGCCGGATCAGCCGGGAAAAGCGGTTGAGGTAATCGGAGGCTGTGTCCGTATCATTTTTCAGGATATAGTAGTCGATTGAATTCAGGCAGTTGAAGATGAAGTGAGGGTTCATCTGCGCCCGCAGGGCATTAAGCTCCACATTGGCCAGCTTGCGGTCGAACTCCGCCTTCATCGACTCCTTCCTGCGTACCTGGTTGATGCGCCAGCGCACAAAGAGGAAAGTATCCAGCAGGATGAAGCTGCCCAGGGCCAGCCAGAACCACCAGGCCTTCCACCAGGGGGTGGTGATGAAGATGTCCAGTTCGTAGGGCGATTCGCTCCACAAGCCTTCGTTGTTGGCGGCCTTCACCCGGAAGGTGTAGTTGCCTCCGGGGATATTGGTATAAGAAGCATAGCGTCGTTTTCCGGCGTACACCCAGCCTTCATCCACGCCCACGAGCTGATAGGCGAACTTATGCTGTTCGGGCAGGTCATAGCCGATGGAGCCAAACTCGAAAGAGAAGAAGTTCTGCCGGTAACTCAGGCGCACCTCCCGCAGGGCCAGCAGGCTGGTATCCTTGCTGAACTCCTCGTCAAAAACTTTGAAAGAGGACAGGTAAGGCCTGGGGCGCTCCAGGTTGGCCCGCAGGCTGCCGGGGTAGAACAGGCAGATGCCCTTGCGCAGGCCAATAACGATTTCTCCCGTGTTGAGCAGTTTGAAGGAATTGGCATTTTTTACCGGGATGCCGTAGCCTTCCCCGAACAACTGGAAATGGAGGCGGTAGGGGTCGAACAACACCAGCCCCTTTTCGCTGTTGAGCCAGAAGTTGCCCTCCCTGTCGCGCGTGAGGGAGCGCACACTGCTGCATTTCAGAATATCCTGGCCCTTGTATTTTCGGGCAATTCCCTTTTCAATTTCAGCAGGGTTGGCCACTCCTATGCCTTCATCCGCCCCGGCTATCCATATTCTGCCCTCGCGGTCTTCACTGAAGCCCCTTACATCCACGAAGCTGTTAGCCATCGGCTGGCCATTCACCGTACAGGGGAAGTTGAGAATAGTATCCTTATCGGCCAGGTAGAGGCTGTAGCCGGAAGCCGCCCTGATCCAGAGGTTGCCGCGGCTATCCCTGAAGAGTTGCTCGATCCAGGAACTGCGCCCGTAGCCGTTATGAGACATCTCTTCCTGGTAATGCCGAACCTCCCTGGTATCCAGCCCGGCCCGAAACAGGCCCCGGCGGCGGCTGCCTATCCATATTTCGCCCGCCTTTCCTTCCACGGCAGTACGGAAGAAAGGGGCTTCCACCGGGAAATCGATGGCAATGGGCTGCAGGCGCCGTTCCTCCTCCAGAAAGTAGAAGAGGTTTTCCTCTCCCAGCACCAGCACCTTTCCGTTCTGCAGGCGAAAGATGCCCTGGCTGGAAAAGCCGCCTTCGTTATCGTAAAATCGCTCCGGTGCCCGGACGGTTTCCCATTCCTGTTCCTGCCGGTCAAAAATGTAGATCCCGTCTCCCTGAATGACGGAAAGGTAAAGGTAACGGCCATCCGGGCTTTCTACTACTCCGCTGGGAAGATTGAAAAGGCTTTCATTGCTTACGGGAAAGTAGTGGTAGCCGACCTGCGTGCGCAGAGGGTTGTAGAGGTACAGGCCCTGTTCTGACATCACCCAGAGCCGCCCTGCCTGGTCGATCCACTCTCCACCGTATACCAGGCCTTTCTGGAGATCATTACGGCGGATGCGCTCTACTTTTCCGGACCGGGTGTCATATTCCGCCAATCCGGTGCTGTAGGTGATCCAGAGCTTATCGCGGCCTATATTCAGCAGGGAAACGGCCATACGCCGGTCGAAACTCGCCTGTCCCTCTTCGGCAGGAAAGCGGATTCGGCTTATTTTGCCTGTTTCTGGGTCATATACTCCGGCACCACCCCAGGAGCCCGTATACACTTTGCCATCGGGATGGGCGTATACCTTCCGCATGGAGTTGAAACTGTACTGCAGGTCTTTGTCCTGCATGATGGCGGTAAGGTGTGTGTGTTCCTGGCTATGGCGATTGAAACGCACCAGGCCGGCGAGGGTGGCCAGCCAGAGGATGGAGTCATTGGCAGGGTCCTGTGAAATGTCAATGATGGCGTTCAGCCGGGAAGTATCGATGCCGCCGGCAGGGTCGCCCCTGAGGTGAAAGGCTTCGAACTGGCCGGTGCAGTGGCTGTACCTTACCAGGCCCTGGTTGCCGATCCAGATGTATTCCTCCTGATCCTCGAAGAGCGAAGAGATCCTTCCCTCCGGAATAAAGTCCTTGTTTTCCGGCCCGGCCCGGTAATTATGAAAACGTTCTTTTCCACGTTCCAGGACGCTCAGCCCGCTTTCGGTCCCTACCCAGATCTGCCCGCGGCTGTCTGCCAGCAGGCTTCTGACCTCATTGTCCGCCAGAGTGCCGGCTTGCCCCTCCTCCGCCTTATAAACTCTGATTTCCTGCCCATCGAACCGGCACAACCCCATATCGGTTCCCAGCCAGAGAAAGCCTTCCGGGCCCTGCACCATGCAGGAGATATAGTTGCTGGGCAGGCCGTCTTCTTCATTGATCACTACCGGGTTCCGGAATTCGGGTTGGGCAGCCAGCAAGGAGCTGGCCAGAAGGCCAAAACAGAGGGTTATATGCTTGTGCAGGCAATCCGGAATCATAATTACGAATTTACTATTTTTCTGGCAAGCCCGCTCTCCCTTCGAGTAATTGGCCGATCTGATTATCAGCCCGGCCCTCTGCTTGAGCAGCTGGTATCCTTTCCGCGGCAGTTCACCGATATTAGTTAGAAAAATGAGAACTGTCCTCTGTCTGATGATCGATTTTATAAAGAGCGCAGCCCGGGAAGTGCAGATTGTCACCTCCCACTGCGATGGCGCCTTCGTACTGGCCAAGGCCGGCTTGCCGGATGGCGTGGTTTGTACCACCTTCCCTTCTGGCCGGGAGAAGATGCGGCAGATGTTCCCGCGGGCCGATGTGCGTGACAGTGTGCTTTTCGTTCACAACGGCAAGTTCATCTCCTCTGCCGGCGGCGCGCAGTCTTTCGAAGCGGCGCTCTGTCTCTGCGAGTATCTATACGGGGCCGAAGTAGCCCGGCGGCTGGTCATTGACTGGAAACTGGAGAAAGTGCCGCATCTGGTGGTAAAACAGGCACGGAAATGCGTAAAATTTTATAGGAATTACCGGTTTGCGCCAAAAAATAAGGCTAATTGCAGGAAAAGCAATCAGCCATGGCCTGGGAATCTGTCACCCTCTTAAATGTAAAGGTTTAAGTTTTTTTTATAAGCAGCGTTGATGTTTAATCAGGGGCTTCCTGAGAGCAGGAAGCTCCTTTTTCTGCCACTTTAACATTTTCAGCTGCAACCGCCCGGCATTTCAAGAGTCCTTTTACCAAATCGCTATTGTAAGGATACTCCCGGCACGAACTTCCCCCGTACTAAGCTTCGGGGGATTTTTTTTTACCCCACCCCTAAAAACCCAGGCCCTAAGCCCATCTTCTAATACAAAGCCATATCAAACCGGCGGCGGTATTGCTTCGTCAAAGGGTTTCCGGCGCCCCAGCTGTTAAAGAGGGCGATGGCCACCCGGCGCGGCAGTTCCTTCTCGTAGTTTTTATCGGCTTCCGTAGCGGCAATGACGTGTTTGATCGCCGCCTCATTGTCCTTTTTGCGCAGGGCTTCCTGCGCCTGTGCGAGCAGCTTGCAGGCAGCGGAATCGCCGGGTTCCAGGGCCATGAGTTCCGCGATGGCGCGCAGGCCCTCCGCTTCCTCTTCCAGCTGATGGCCTATCCGGATGGTTTCCACCAGAGCAGTGGCCCGCACCGGGTTGGAGTACACGATCTGGCGGGCCAGAGCGATACGGGCTTCTTCCATGGCCGGGTTCTGGTTGACGAAGGCCTCCAGTTCTGACAGCGCGCCCTCCCCGTCGATGCGGCTGAGGATCAGAGCAAGTTGTTCTTTGCGGCCGTCGGGCAGGTGGTCTTTCAGCCAGCGCTCCACTACCGTGCGGGGCTGGGCGCCCATAAACTCGGCCACCACCTCTCCTTTGTAGAACATTTTGACATTGGGAATACTCCGGATGTTGTACTCCTCAGCGACCTCGTAATTATCTTCTGTATTCAGCTTGACGAGCTCCCACTGGTCGGCCTGCTCACTGGCGAGGGCTTCCATGGTTGGGCCCAACATCCGGCATGGGCCGCACCAGGGCGCCCAGAAATCCACAACTACGGGTTTTTCATAGCTTTTATCGATCACTTCAGTCTTAAAGTCCATATTCTTCTTTTTTGGCAAATTTCCGGGAAAAAACCATACGCTTCGGTGATAAAGGGCACAAGGCCAGCTTTTTCCTTTTCCAATAGGGGTAATTCCATCTTAAATACATCTTTTCAGTAGGTAATGTTCTATTGGAATACTTGCTTTAAACAGTAAAAAAACAGATCCATGAATCGGTATTTAGCCATTTTATCCCTTTTGCTGAGCGGAAGCCTGACGGCTCAGCACGAAACTTTATTCGACGATTTCACCTCCTTCGGCGCCTTTGGCGGGCCCATCATCGAAGTCAGCGCCATCAATGGCGACATCGGCGCCGATGTGGGCGGCGGCGGCGCCCTCATTCTCGACGATATGTTCATCGGCGGTTACGGCATGGGCACCGACCATCCCGACATTTCCATACAGCAGGAGATCGACGGAGAGATAGAAGACGTTTTTTACAACATCAAGTTCAAGCACGGCGGCCTGTGGTTCGGCTATACCCCCAAACAGTTCAAGATGGGGCACCTCTATACCAGCCTGAAAGTGGGCTGGGGCAAAGCCCAGCTGCGCAATGAGCGCTTCGATACGCCCACCGACCGCATCTTCGTGCTGACGCCCGAAGCGGGCGTCGAGCTCAACCTCACCGAGTGGTTCAAGATCGGCCTCACCGGGGGATACCGCTGGGTGAACGGCATCAGCCGCCTGCCCACGCTCGACGACAATGACTTCAGCAGCCCCACCGGCACCATTACTTTCCGCTTTGGCGGGTTTGGCGATAGCTGGGAGTGGGATTGATGGAAAACCGGAAGGCGGAAATTGGAAATCGGAAGGCCAAACGTTCCGACGTTCCGACGTTCAGACGTTAAGACGTTAAGACGTTCCGACGTTCCGGCCTTCTAATAAACCCCCTCCCACCGGAAAGCCTGCTTGGCCGCTTCCGCCACATAGGCGTTGCGGCTGG
>CAYVVK010000373.1:0-6717 GCA_964454855.1 uncultured Phaeodactylibacter sp.
CTTGATGTCATTGACGAAGGCCATGGCGGGTACGCCGGGCAGGCTGCCCACCTCGATCTTCCGCCAGTTCTCGCCGCCGTCTTCGGTTACCTGTATCAGGCCGTCATCGGTGCCGGCGTAGACCAGGCCTTCCTGCAGGGGCGATTCCGCGAGGGAAGTGATGGTATTGTAGTTCGACATGGCGAACATATCCCAGGGCTCGTCCCAGCTCTGTTGTTTACCCATGATGGGCAGGGTAATGCGCTCCTGGTTGCGGGTCAGGTCGCCGGAAATGGCTTCCCAGCTGTCGCCGCGGTTGTCGGAGCGCCATACGCGCTGCGAGGCGAAGTACAGTCGGGTGGGCTGATGGGGGCTGACCAGTATGGGCGAGTCCCAGTTGAAGCGCTCCGGGCCTTCGCCGGCCTCGGGCTGGGGCTTGATGTAGACCACTTCCCCGGTGGTGCGGTCGGTGCGCACCAGGTTGCCCTGCTGCCATTCCGAGTAGACGATATCGGGATTACCAGGCTCAGTGGCCGGCTGGTGGCCATCGGCAAAGACGGTGATGAACCAGTCGGCATTGCGGATGCCGTGCAGGTTGTCGGTGCGTGAGGGGCCGCCGTGGGTGTTGTTATCCTGAGTACCGCCGTAGATGTTGTAGAACGGCTCGGCATCATCCACCGCCACCTTATAGTATTGGGTGATGGGCATGTTGTCGATAAAGCGCCAGTTCTCCGCCAGGTCGAAGCTCTCATACAGGCCGCCGTCGGTGCCTACCAGCAGGTAGTCGGGGTCGTCCATACGGAAGGCGATGGCGTGATTGTCGGAATGTTTGTATTCTTCCTTCATCCGGCGGAAGGTTTTTCCGCCATCATCCGAGACCTGAATGCGTACATCCATCAGGTAGAGGCGCCCGGCCTGGTGCGGAGAGGCATAGAGTTCCTGATAGTAGTGCGGGCCGGTAGCACCGGATACCGGATCGGAGCGCTTCTCCCAGCTCGAGCCGCGGTCGGTAGAACGGTAGAGCCCGCCACTGCGGCGGTCCAGTTCGATGGCGGCGTAAACCACATCGGGCTCCTGCGGGGAGATGGCCAGGCCGATCTTGCCCATATTGGACTTAGGCAGGCCTTTAGTCAGCTTCTCCCAGTTGTCGCCCCCATCGGTACTGCGGTAGAGGGCGGTGCCAGGGCCACCGCCCATATAGGTAGCCACGGTGCGGTGGCGCTGCCAGGTGGCGGCGTACAGGCGGTTGGGGTCGCGGGGGTCCAGCACCAGGTCGGTCACGCCCACCCATTCGTCATCACCCAGTACCTTTTTCCAGTTCTTACCGCCGTCGGTAGATTTGTAGAGGCCGCGCTCGCCGCCTTTAGACCAGAGTGGGCCCTGCGCGGCTGCCCAGATGATATTGGAGTTTTCGGGGTGGATCACAATTTTGGAGATGTGCTCTGATTTTTTCAGGCCCATATTCTCCCAGCTCTGGCCGCCGTCTTTGGAGCGGTAAACTCCATCGCCGTAGGCCACGTGTCGGCCGCCGACGTTCTCGCCCGTTCCTACCCATACCGTATGCGGGTTGTTGGGGTCGATGGCCACGCAACCGGTGGAATAGGAAGGCTGATCATCAAAAATGGGCGTCCAGGTCACGCCGGCATTTTTGGTTTTCCAAACGCCGCCGGAGCCGACGGCCACGTACCAGAGGTTATCGTCTTCGGGATGGATGGCAATATCGGCGACGCGCCCCGCCATGAAGGCCGGGCCAATGCTGCGAAACTCCAGCCCGGCGAAGGTGGAGTCGGCAAAAAAGGTGTTGTCTTTTCGTTCCTGAGCAAGCCCGCTCTGGCTGCAGCACAGCAGCAACAGCAGGGCGGTTAGGGGAGTAAGTATCTTCATTGTAAGTGTTTTATTTCGTGGCTGAAGATACAAACTCAAGGCCGTTGTTAAAAACCAATTGTTCCCATTCGGAAGGGCAAGCCTCCATTTCGCAATAAAGCCCCCGCCGCCATTCTCTTTTTTCGATAACTTTTTGAAGACTGGGCAGCGAGGCCAAAGCCACCAAGCAAGCAGCCCGGGATATGTGGGTGATGACAGGCAGGATCAACCGGGAACTCCTTGCAGGAATTTCCAACCTGCGGGGCGCTCAGCCGGTTCAGAAGGAATAACCGCCCTCCAGGATTTCCATAACGGGGCTGAGTGCTGCCTCGCACACAGCCGGCAGAGGCCTCCCGGGCGCCGGGCACAGGGAATTATTACCCTGAGGCCGGCTCATCGCCGGCTTCCTCTTCACTAGACAGCTTCTGCGTGCCAGCTTCGTATTTGCCTTCCAGGTCATCCATTACCGAATTTTCCCACATTGGCACTCTTACGAAATAAGAGGCCCGGCCGAGCAGGTGGGCGCCCACCGGCGCAGTAAGCAGCAAAAACAGGATGATTGCCAGGGCCCGTGAAGTCACATCCTGGTCTTTGAAGTGCAGAGCTGCGCAGGCCAGGAGCATGCCAATCCCCAAAGTGGCCGCTTTAGTCGTTACCGAAATGCGCAGGTAGAGGTCGGGCATGCGAGCCAGGACTATTGTCAGTATTTCATTGATCATCTTTTTCGCGTTTTTCGAGATAGTAAGAAAAGGCTACCGTGCTCAGAAAGGCGATCAGCGCCAGGATCATGGCAATATCCAAAAAAGTAGAATGATCAAAGATAATGCTGTACACGGCAATGATGCCGATGCCGATAGTAATGAGCAGATCCAGAGAAATGACACGGTCAGAAAGCTTCGGGCCTTTTGCAAAGCGGACAAAGACCAGCGCCACGGAAAGCATCAGCATGGGAAGCACCGCATAGTATAACAGAGTAGTCAGCATTATCTAAGAATTGAGAGTAAACGTTTTTCAAGCCCTCCTTTGATACCCCGTATGAACTCCTCTTTGTCGGAAATATACATGGAGTGGACATACAGTACTTTTTGATCATCGGATACATCTATACTTAAAGTGCCTGGCGTCAGGGAGATCAGGTTGGCCAGGAGGGTGATCTCCACGCTCGTTTTGGCATCTAACGGCAGGCGCACTATGCCCGGTGTCATGTGAAACCGGGGTGTGATCACATCGTAGGCCACCTGAATATTGGCTTTAATTAGCTCTTTTAAAAAAAAGCCTATGAAAGCGATCACTTTCAGCATTAAAGTGAAGTAGCGGGTATCTCCACTACTCCTGCTGATAAGCCACATGATGCCAAAGCTCAGCAAGAAGCCAAACAGGAAGTTTATCAAGTCGAAGTTGCCGGTAAGGGCAACCCAGACGAAAGTCAGCATAATATTCATCAAAAACTTAGCCCTCATAATACACAGCGTTTTAGAATTACGGCAGTACTGCTTTAATATACAATTTTGAGTCCAGCAGTTCGGAAGCGATGCGGCTCGAAAGGAGCTGCAGGTGTTCGGCTGCGAAACCGATGTAGAGTGAAGCCAGGGCCAGCATCACTATGGGTGCTATTATCATAGCCCGGCGTTTCCACTCCATATCGTGAAAATATGTGGCCTGGGGCTTTTTGTCCGGGTTGTCCCCGTTTTTCCAGAACACTTCCGCCCAAAGCCGGGCAATGATAAAAAGCGTAAGGAAACTACCCAGCAGAATGACGCCAACAAGCAGGTAATCCTGGTTTTCCAGGCCCGCCAGCACTAACGAAACCTTGGGCCAGAAACCGGAAAGGGGCGGAATGCCTACCAGCGAGAACAGAGGCACGGCCAGCAGCAGTGAGAGCCTGGGGTATTCGGCATACAGCCCCCCTAGTTTTTTAATGCTGTTCGTGTGCCTGAGCTGATAGATCAGGCCTGCCCCGAAGAAGAGGTTAGCCTTCACGGCCATGTCGTGCACCATATAGAACACTGCCCCGGCCAACCCTGTTTGGCTGAACATGGCCAAACCCGCGACCATAAAGCCGATATGGCAAACGATCAGGTAAGAAAGGGCCTTTCGGATATCATTCTGCACCAGTGCGCCCACGCCGCCTGTAAAGATAGTAAGCATGGCAATACCCCCCAGGAATTCGTAAAAGAAGGGCGCGCCGGTGAACACCAGAGTAAATACGCGGATGAGCGCGTAGACCCCCACTTTGGTGAGCAGGGCGGCAAAGGCTGCTGCTACCGCAGGCGGTGGGGTATGGTAGGAAGCAGGCAGCCAAAAGTACAAAGGGAAAACTGCCGACTTGATGCCGAAGGCCACGAAGAACATCAAAGCACATATATTGAGTAGCGCCTGGTTGTCTATATCCCTGGCCCTCACGGCAAGGTCTGCCATGTTGAGCGAGCCCGCCAGGCCATATAGAATGGCAATAGCGGTCAGGAAAATAACCGATGCCAGGATATTAAGCGTAAAATACTTAACGGCCCCTTCCAATTGCAGTTGCTCTCCGCCTATTGTGATGAGTACAAAGGAGCTGATGATGATTACCTCGAACCAGACGTAAAGGTTGAAAATATCACCGGTCATGAAAGCACCGGCCAGCCCCATCAACAGGAACTGAAGAATAGGAAAATAGCCTAGCCTGAGGCGCCGCTCGTCGATGGTGCCAGCCGAGTAGATCGCCACGGCCAGGCCTATTATCGCGTTGAGCACCAGCAAGGTGGCCGAAAGCATATCGACAACCAAAGTAATGCCGAAGGGAGCTTCCCAATTGCCCATCTGCACACTGAGGATGCCGCCCTGCCAAACGCGCCGGAACAGCGCTCCTGTCAAAAGTAACCCTACAAAATTGCCGGCCATGCTAACCCAGGCATGCCAGTTGGGGCGGCGCCAAAGGAACAAAAGCAACACCGCCAGGAAAAACTGGAAGAGCAAAGGGGCAAGGAGAAGTTGACTCGTTGTCATAGGTCTTCGTCAATTGCATTTATCTGGTCCAGGTCATCTGTGCCCACAACTTTATAAGCCCGCTTGATGAGGATGATGGCAAAGGATTGCAGGCCAAAACTGATCACGATGGCCGTAAGGATCAGCGCCTGCGGCAGAGGGTCGGCAAAGGCTTCGGTTATTACCTTGCTGTCCTCAGGAATAATGGGCGGCCCGCCTTTTGTGATGCCGCCGAGCAGGAAGATCAGCAGGTTCGCCCCATTACTCAGCAGCACCAGCCCGATAATGAGCTTTACCAGGCTGCGGCGCAATATCATGAACAAACCTGCCGCATAGAGCAGCCCGATGGTTGTAGCAAAGAGTATCTCCATAGGTCAGTCCGTTTCGGAAATGGTGAAAATAATGGTCAGCGAAGCACCGATAACCACGAAGTAAACTCCAACGTCAAAAAAAATCGCAGATCCGATCATACCGATAACCGGCAGCTGTTGCTCAAACCACAGCCCGGTCAGAAAAGGCTGGCCCGTGCGGAGTATCGGCGCCAGGCCACTGAGAAAGCTCAACGCCAGGCCAATGGGGATGAAATAGGCCGGATGCAGGCGCAGCAGCATCCGGGTATTGCCGAGCCCAAAGGCAAAAGCGTGCAACACAAAAGCAATGGCAGCGACCAGGCCGCCAACAAACCCGCCGCCGGGCGAATAATGCCCCCGCAGTAGTATGAATATCGAAAACAACAGCAGCAGCGGCAGCAGATAAGTAGAAGCCGTCCTTAATATCAGCGTATTCATAAATTATCCTTTTCTTCTTCAATATTTTTTTCATCGCGCAGGCCCCGATCCTTAAACTTTACCGATAGATCATTGTCCGGGCTGGCACTCAGCAAACTGAATACCCCGATAGCTGCTATCGAAAGCACGCATATTTCCATCAGGGTATCTGTGCCCCGGAAGTCTACCAGAATGACATTCACGATGTTCTTACCCTTTGCCTTAAGGTAGGCCTGCTCCGCGTAGAAATTGCCTACTTCCATACTCCTTTCCTCATTGATCACCGCCAGGGCAAGCACCGTGATGAGCAACCCGAAGGCCAAGGCGGCCAGCCCGTCGCGCAGGCGGGTTCGAAAATTAGATATATCCAGATATTTGGGAAGGCGGTATAAGACCAGCACGAATAAAATGACCGTCAAAGTATCAATAGTGAATTGTGTCATGGCCAGGTCCGGCGCGCTGTAAAAGACGAACAGCAAACAAATGGCATAACCGGCCACACCCAAAGCCGCCACTGCCACCAGGCGCGAATTGTTGAAGACAACAATGAAAGTGGGCGCCACTATCAGCAGCATAGTAACCACCTCGTATTCTGTCATACTGGAAATCTCCTCAAAATTGATGTCCAGGCGTACGTCATTAAAGAGGCGGTAGCCAATCAGTATGAGGATGAAACTTATGACGATCAGCACATACCTGCGTAAATAGTCACTTTGCAAAAATTTTGTGTACCAGCCGGAAAACCGATGGAAGCCCAGAGCCAACCCTTCTGTAATGCCCTTCGGAGAGATGTGGTCAAAGCGGCTGATGCGGTTCTCCAGCTGGTGGGAAGGTTTGAACAGCCAGTACAGCAACAGCCCGGCGGCCAGCGTCAGCCCGCTCAGTAGTAACACCAGGTTGAACCCATGCCACAGCTTGAGGTGAAAATCCGCCTGCCCGGCGCCCATGGCCTCCATCACCGGCCTGATCAGTACCCCCTCCAGAAGTTGAGGCGCCAGGCCAAAGAGGAGGCTCAGCAGGGCCAGCAGGGCCGGCGGGGCCCAGAGCAATGGGTTGGGAAGCCTTGCCTCCTTAAATTCCTCAGGGAGCTGCCCTGTAAAAGGCCGGATGCCAGTGATAAAACCCCCGTAGAACAGTAGTA
>CAYVVK010000374.1:0-5026 GCA_964454855.1 uncultured Phaeodactylibacter sp.
CGCTTCATCATAGAGCCTGCGGAACCGGCCCTGAAACCGGGTATAGAGTATTACGCCCGGGCAGAAGGGGAGGAGCCCTTCTTTATCGGCCGCTCGGAGAAAGAGCGCAAAAGCGTGGCCGGCCTGCGGCTGGAAAAGAACGGCCCGCGTTATTCCGCCGAACCTTATATCAACTATCTGGGGCATTGGGCAAATATACTGGAAGTGATCGGCTGTTGTGAATCCGGAAATTATTTCAATACCGTGAATTCCTGTACCCGGAAGGCTTACTCATTTGGATTTTTCCAGATGTCAGCCGCTACGCCCCGGGGCCAGCTCCTATACTTTTTTCGCAACCTGCTCCACCTGCGGGACGCTAAAGAATATTTTCCGGAGCTGAAAATAAAAGAAGGCAGGATACATCTGTGTAGCCAGGGCGGGGGAGAGGCCGGCCTCGAGTTTGCACAGTATCGGGGCAGGGAAAAGGAGCTGCCCAATTTCATGGCCTATCTCAAACCCAGTTTGGAAAAGGTAGGGGCTCAGGAACTGCTGCAAACTGCCCGCCTGGTACACTGGGCCAACCACAGCCCGGCCTTCCGGGCATTGCAGGTACAAACCGCTTTTGATATCCTCACCCGGCGTGCCGGCACGGAATATATCCGCTATTACCGGCATCGGCTGGAGTGCATGGACGATGTCACCCTGGCCATCATCTGTGACATTCACCACAGCGGCAGGGCTACGCCAACGGAAGTACGCCGAATCCTGGACGGCCCCGGCACGCCCGAGCAGCGGCAAAGCCGGCTGATAAAGGCCTCCAATCCTAAATTTTCCGAGCGCAATGACTGCCTGCAGAAGAAGATCAAAGAAATGAAAGCCAGAAACCAGCTGGGAGGCAGGGTCTACGACCCGGCAAATAATTGCTTCAATAATGCATGAAAATAATTTAGCCCGGCAGGAAACAATATTTTAAAAACGAGCGTTTAGTTTTTGTATCATATCCAGAATAAAATGTTGAACGTAGTCCCATGCTGACCGTGATCATCCTCTCCCTGCTGTGGAGCAAGCGCCGCGATGCGCGTGAGTAACTGAGCAAAAAAATTTCGCCTCTGCGTTTTCTACTGGATAAACCCAGGGAATGCTGAGCCTGGGGAAGTTTTCCCGCTTATCCAGATAAATCATTCCCGCCCGGTGACCTTCCTCACTGCGCAAAGGGCACTTTTGTCGTATTCTTGTTCAAAAGAAAATGCGGAAGCTACTTTTTGCGGGATTTTTTATATTCGCGCTGGCTCCCTTGCTGAAGAGCCAGCATCAGCCCCATCTTCAGGGGCAGGAGCCGCTACGCCACTGGCGTACCGCCGTACTCATTGGCCATACCTTTATTCCCGCCGGCAATGAACCGGGCCGCCTGATCATTCCTTCCTGGGGATTTGACCTCGAATACTGGGGGGGAGAGAAGTGGGGCATCGGCCTGCACAACGACCTGGAGATCGAAACCTTCCTCGTAGAACATGAAGGCGAAACGGAAGTGCTGGAACGGGAATACCCACTGGTATTGACCTTTGATGCCCTGTTCAGGCCCTGGAAAGGGCTGGTGCTGCAGTTGGGCCCCGGATTAGAACTGGAGCGCAATGAAGACTTCCTGCTGCTGCGGACTGGCCTGGAATACGAATTTGAATTCGGCCACCACTGGGATATTTCGCCGGCCTTTTTTTACGACACACGCGAAGGAGCCTACGACACCTGGTCTCTGGCGCTGGGGGTCGGCAAAAGGTTTTAAAGCGATACAACCAATATGCCTGCCTTATTTAACATAATATATATTATAGGCAAAACTTACTGCAAAATTATAACCCCTAGCTTCTCTGCTGTGCTCTGTGTGCCCCAGTGATTTGGCTTTCCAGTTGCAGCCAAACGGTATCTCAGCATCTCTGCTGCTTTCAGGCTGGTCAAAAAGCCGGAAATTTCTTATTTTCCCAGCGAAATTTCGCTTCGTTGAAAAGAAATGGACTATGGAAGCATACGCATCAGTACTGAATTACGCCATTCCCTTTTTTATGGCGCTGCTTTTACTCGAAGCAGCGGTAGCCTGGTGGAAAGGTGAAAAGGTGATCCGCGGCATGGATACCCTCTCGAGCCTGAGTTCAGGCCTGACCAACGTGATCAAAGACGTGCTGGGCCTGAGCGTTGTCATCGTTTCATACGATTGGTTTGTCGGGCATTTTGCGCTGCTGGAAATAAAGTCCACCTGGCTGGCCTACCTCCTGGCCTTCATCGGCCTGGATTTTGCCGGCTACTGGGTGCACCGCCTGTCGCATCACGTCAATATTTTCTGGAACCGCCACATCATCCACCACAGCAGTGAGGAATTTAACCTGGGCTGCGCCCTTCGGCAATCCATTTCCGGATTTGTTTCCCTTACGGTATTCTTTCTGGTGCCCGTTGCTTTCCTGGGCGTTCCCGGTGAGGTCGTGGCCGTAGTAGCTCCCTTACACCTTTTTGCCCAGTACTGGTACCACACCCGGCTTATCGGTAAGATGGGTGTCCTGGAACACATCATCGTTACGCCTTCTCACCACCGGGTGCACCACGCCATCAATCCCGAATACCTGGACAAGAACCTCTCCCAGATATTCATTTTCTGGGATAAGCTGTTCGGCACCTTTCAGGAAGAGCTGGATGAGGTTCCGCCTGTTTATGGCGTTACCCGCCCAGTGAGCACCTGGAATCCTTTTCTCATCAACTTCATGCACCTCTGGCTGCTTATCAAAGACGCCTGGCGTACCCGCTCCTGGGCAGCTAAGTTGAAGATCTGGTTCATGCCTACCGGCTGGCGGCCGGCTGATGTAGCCGGGAAGTATCCGGTGTCGTCAATAAAAGACGTGTACCATTTCAAAAAATACGCCCCTCCCCTATCCGGGCGCTTACAACTTTGGTCCTGGGTACAGTTCATCGCTACTTTCATCCTGATGATGTACCTGTTCAACAACATTGCGGACATAGGCTTTCAGGCTGCTTTGATTTACGGCGCTTTCCTTTTCCTCTCCATTTTCAGCTTCAGCATGCTGATGGACAGGAACCGCTATGCCTGGTGGGTGGAGGCCGTCAAATCCCTGGCCGGCCTGGCGCTGATCTATTGGCAGGGCAATTGGTTTGGCTTGTATTCGGCTTTAAGCTGGCTGTTGGCCGGCTACTTCATCTTCTCTGCCTTGGCCACCCTGGCCTTCGTGGTGTACGAGATCCAGCCAGGGGTACAGCGGCTGCAGAGAGCCGGATAGCAGAAACCATAGGTGAACAGATAAGGTTTGGCTGGCCGAAAAAAATTGTCTTTAAAAGGTTTTATGCAGGGAAAGCTGAAGGCCCGAGTTGCGGTGCCTGCTATCATCCCCGTACAGATCGTCGGGGCTCAGGTCTGTCAGGCCGTGTATGAGGCGCAGGTTGACGGCCCACTTTTCCGAAAAGGTCCATTCCGTACCGGCGAGTATGCCCCAGCTGTGATCGCTGATCCTCAGCGTGGCGACTTTTGCCGCCCTCCTGGCTTCCAAATTTGCTTCGCCCGATGAAAAATCAGAATCCGGTATAACGGCATATTCATCGCTGGCACTACCGAAGTTCGGTTCACTAATGATCATGCCGTATTCCATGCCGGCGTAGAACGACCATTTTGGGTGGGCCTTGTATTTTACCAGCAGAGGAGCCTGAATGGAAAAGAAATCTATTCTTTGCTTGCCTGCGAACTGGATAGAATCGGCAAGGTTGGAACTTGGAGTAGAAGACAAGGCGAGTTCATAGCTGGCAGTCATGGCGGGAACGTACCGCGCCTGCAATTCCATCTGGAGCGACCACCTGGGATGAGGCGAGACACTGGCGAACAGGCCGAGGAAAGGGAAGGCTGAGCTTTGCGGGCCACTGTACCGGGTGACGGCCAGGTGGCCGCCCATTATAAAGCCGGATCCAAATGCCCAGCGGTTTTTATCTGTTTTCTGATCAAAGTGCGGGGCGGTAGCAGTGTAGCTTACAGGGCCGAGCATCGTGGCCACTGCTTTCATTTCACTTATTGGGGTGCGGTTTACCGATGGCAGTGGCTTATCGTCACTGGCTTTTGGATCATTGCTTTTGCCAGGTATTGCATCGGACTTTGCCATTTCGGCTGTTATCTGGCTTGAGCCTTCGCCCACCCTGATCGAGGCGCGATCGTCGGCCGTTTTCTTTTTTTCCCGCTGCTTCAGGCCGGGCAGGCGCCTGGTGTCACTTGCGCCTTCAACGGTTATATTTTTTTCTGCTGTATTTTCAGCGATCTTGCTGTTGTCCGCATTGTGCGGCGGTTCTTCATATGAAGCAAGCGGCGCTTCGGCCATTGGAATAGGTAGCGCCGAGAGGGCCGGTGGCTTCGGGGCCAGCAGCCACATGATCAAAACGATGGCCAGCACACTGGCAACAGCCCCTCCGCTCCAGAGAAAGATCGGCGGAAACCGGCGCGCCGGCTTATTATCCAGCAAGCGCTCCATTTGCTGCCAGTCGGCAGGCGTGTACAAGTCCGGCTTATGCTGCCGGGCCTTATCGCCGAATTTGTTCCAAAACTTATCCTGGTGACTCATGCCCTTATTTTTGGTAATTCTGCAACAGGCGCTTCAATTCCTGTTTGGCGGTTGACAGGTGCCAGCGAGAGGTACCTACGCTCATCCCTAACTGTTCTGCAATTTCTGCATGTTTGAACCCCTCCACCACATAAAGAGAGAAAACGGTGCGCGTCATCGGCGGCAGTTGCTGTAATAACTTCAGCAGGTCTTCAGCGGCCATTTTATCCAGCACGGAGGAAGGGATGGCCACCTCCCCGGCATCATCAAGCGCGACGGTGCGGTTCCGTTTCATTTTCCGGGTATAATCGATGCAGGTATTCACCGTAATGCGGTGGAGCCAGGCCGCAAAGGCCTGGTAGCCTTCACACTGGTGCAGAGACTGAAAGGCTTTCAGAAAAGCCTGGTTAGTCAGGCTCTTGGCAGCGTCCACATCGGAAGCATAGCGCAGGCAGATGGCGATCACCGAA
>CAYVVK010000374.1:5036-6703 GCA_964454855.1 uncultured Phaeodactylibacter sp.
CTGGTACAGCTGCTGCTGTGCCTGCCGTTCTCCCCGAAGGCAAGCCTCGATCGTCGCCTGAAGCGCCGGTATTTCTGTTTCGTGTTCTGCCGCCACGGTAAGGTATGTCAGCCTTAAATTATTGTATACCATTTATTTCCTCTTTGCTCCATCTGGGCATTAGACGGCCAGGGCGGGCAAAACGTTGGAAGAAAATGGCTTTATTTATTAAACTGGCTCAAGCTCCATTTATTTGGCAATGCCGCCAGTTTTTCAAAGGAGCAGAAAAGTAGCGAGAAAGGCAATGAAACTCACTGCAAGCCCAAAGACAAAAACACGATAGGCATAGGTGAGCAGCTGGTATTTTTTGCGGAGCACCATCCCCAGGTTGTACAGGTCGCGCGATAAGTCATCGTACAGGATCTCCTGGTCTTCCTTCAGGTCGCGCAGGTAGTCTACGAACTCTTTTTGTTCCAGCTTCAGGAAATTGCCGAAATACAGCAGGCTCACCCTGTGTTTTTTTACATCTTCCCGCGTAAAGTCTTTTCCAGACACTTTGGGAATGGCGGAAAACACAGCGAAAGTAATAGCAATAAGAGAGGTGAGCATCAGCAGCAGTATAGGGATCACAAATTTAAGGTTGTCGGCAATGGCCTCCTGAGAAAGAGAAAAACCAGCGCTGCCGGCTGTAATGAGGATGGACAGTACAAGGGTATTGATACTAATGATCATATTGGCCTTGCCGTCAGCAATAGAGCTGAGGTTGATGTGGTTACGCAGTGTGACCCGGTACACGGTATCCACTCCCCGGCCGAAATCCTTGCCGGTTTTTTTGCGAATCGTGGCCTTACGGGCTTTCACCAGGCCTTCCTCCAGGCTGGCGATGTTCTTATTGCGGCGTTTGGAGAACTCATCATGTGCCCAGGAGGTATAGTACCGGGTGTTAAGCTGCATCTCGAGCAGTTTCTGGTTCCATTGCAACAGGGTGTATTTCTGCCCTTCGACCTGTTCCCGCTCGAGCCTCAGTAGCTGGCCCCGCCGTTCAAACCGCTTTCTGCCCAGGAAGGAGTAATTGGCGTCGTGCAGGATCTTTTCCATTGAGGTGTCCGGTTCGTGGCCTTTCCGGGTGCTGTTTATCAATTGGCCGATTCGGGTAATACGTTCTTCTGCAATGTCTTTCTGCTGGAGATATTCCCGTGCCAGCTGGGCGCTTCGGGCCACATGCCCTTCTTCTCCTTCTACGTAGCCGGTATCGTGAAAAAGGGCTGCGATAAACAAGTCTTCTGTTTCTTCTTTCTCCAGGCCCGCTTTTTCAGCCAGCTCTTTAATGGCCTCCGCTACCTCTTCTGCATGATTGTAATCATGGTAGACGTATTCTGGCGGAAGGTTTCTGATAAGATACTGGTAGACGTACTCCTGAGCGTCCTGTTGTAGTTCTTTTGACATAATGGCCTGTTCGGTGGCTTAAGCATACGCATAGACAATATACGAAAGTACGGTAGACTTTGAAAAGATCACAGCCCCCGATCATTGGCCGGCTGTCTTTGTCAGAACAATTTCATCTGCGGGTCTTTATACTGCAGATAGAGTTCCCGGTTGTATTCGGGCTTTTCTTTGTCTTTAAAAAAGCGCTGCCGCGCCAGCTTGAACTGCTGGGCGATCACTTCAGCGATGCGCCCCTCCCCTCT
>CAYVVK010000375.1:0-5434 GCA_964454855.1 uncultured Phaeodactylibacter sp.
GGCAGCTCGAAGGTGAAGGTGAGCTGCGTGGAGAAGGGGTTGGGGAAGACCTGCAGGTCGAGCTCCGAAGGCGATAGTGTGGGCAGTGAAGTGGCCTGAAGGTTGGAGCGGTTGAAGAAGTTCCAGATTTCGGAACTGGCGCTGATATCGCGGTTTACATTGCCAAGAATTTCCAATCCTGGCGGTACTGGCGCCCCTCCTGGCCAGGTGTGGCCGCCATTATCTATAACGTAAAAGGCAATTTCTGTACCAGCATCACAATTGGCATATCGCTCCAAGGTGACCGTAGAGTTATCCGCTGTATTTATATCCGGAAATTCGGTGATTTCAGGTTCTCCCCCGCAGTTATTATAATCCATCCAGTACTGAATAGACTCCCGGGAATCCGGAAAGGTTACTTCAATAAACGGAATCGCGCTTTGGCCACCTTCAAAGGGAACAACTAAATCCGCGGTGCCGTGGATGGACAAAATGGGAAGCGGTCTTCCGGGATCCAGGATGGGAAAATCATCAAAACCCGGAAGCCTTGCTGGATGCGCCACAGCTGCGACAGCTGCAATACGATCGGATAATTTATCGCCCAATGTCAAGCTCATGCCCGCCCCATTGGATAGTCCGCTGGTATAAACGCGGGCCAAATCAACCTGATATCCACTTGCTATGTCATCAATTAATTCACTAATAAATTTCACATCATCCTGTAATTCCGGGCTGGAAAATACATTCCATCCGGTAGTGCCTTCCAAATTAAGGAGTCCGTCCGGATAAGCAATCAGGAAATGGGCCGTATCCGCCACAGGTTGCATGACCGACAAAAAGGCCTGCTCCCCGGCATTACTCCCTGCTCCGTGTAAATTAAAAACCAGCGGCCAAGCTTCGCTGCCGTCATAAGCTGCCGGTACGTAGAGCAGGTATTCCCGCTCCAGGCCGTCGACAGTGATGGTTTTTTTCAGCAGCTGCGCCACCCCCGCCGGATCGGGATTTTCGAAGCGATTAAAGAAATTCCAGATCTCCGAGCTGGCATGAATATCCTGGTTGACAAAGGCTCCCAGGATTGGCTGGAAAAGAGGCGGAACGGGACTGGTACCTTCCCAAACGTGCCCACCGTTATTCACCCGGTATAAGACAACTTCTGCATCTTCCTGGCAGCCGGAATAGGTGAACTTCGTGATGGTCGTTCCATCGTTCGGATCGATATCCGGAAGGTCAGCGGAATCCGGGGTTGCGACACAACCGTTCTGACCGGCATAGAAGGCCACCATTTCCGGCACGGAGGGTACTCCCAGGTCGGGGTCACCACCAAAAGGCACTACCAGATCATTGGTGCCGTGGATAATGAAGGTGGGTATATTGCGGGAGCGCTCACAGGGAATCGTGCCGGCGGCCATGGCTACAGCGGCAAAACGCCCGGGCGACTCGCAGGCCAGTAAGCTGGTCATAAACCCACCGTTGGAGATACCGGTCGCGTAGATCCTGGCCAGGTCGACAGTGAACTGATTGGCGACCCCTTCGACGACCGTGTTAATGAAATCCACGTCGTCGTTCTGAGAAGTCAGCACCGTACCAGAAATATTCCAGCCGGGTCCCTGCGGCGGGAACGGTCCGGGTGGATTGCTGTTATTGACCAGCTGTCCCTGCGGATAAACGACGATAAAGCCGGCCGTATCAGCGATCGCATTCAACTGCGACTGCCAGGCAAACTGAGTAGCATAGGAAGTGTACCCATGCAATCCTACCACTACGGGCGTCGGCTCCGCGCCGGTATAACCGGGCGGCAAGTAGACAAAATAAGCCCGCGGATTGCCATCGTGGAGTATCCCGACGGGAAAGAACTGTCCTTCCTCTTCCGGGTTGATATCCGAGATCTTACCGGCAATGGAGGCCGCAAGAGGGAAACCGTTGGCCGCAAAGGTCAGCGACAGCGCCGGACGGTCCAGCCCTTGCGCGTAAAAGTGAAATTCCGTGGTGACCACTTCCTGGCCCTGGGTCAATCCCAGCTCATCCAGCAAAGCCTGCGGAGCGGGCACGCCGTTGAGGTAGAAAAAGCTGCTGACGGTCCGGGTTCTTCTGACCAACAGCGCTTCCATGTCCTGGAATCCGGAGCGGGTCAGGTTCGGCAGGGTGAGCGTTCCCCAACCGGTGACTTCGCTTTCCACTTCCACGCTGTCAACTTGCTGGGCGGGTACGTCATTTAGCGCAAAGGTGGGCGAAAAGACGATCATATCGATGGTCGCCGTGTGGCTGCTCGACCAGTTGTCGCCAAAGCCGAGCGGCAAACTCAGCACTTGTTCGGGTTCTTCGTAGGAATTGATCACCGGTTCGAAGCGGATGGAGTCGGCCTCCGTGCAGGTAGTGCAGTCAAAGGGAATGGCGGTCGGGACAGCCACTTCCCGGCCCAGCAGCGCTTTTCCTTCGGCATCGTATCGCTCAAAAAACCGGACCGGCACGGTGGCCTCGGCATTGAAAACGGTGGTAACCGGGGTCTCGTCCACGTTATTGGCCGTGGGGAAATTCGCGTCGCTGGTCTCCGGTTCCGGGTCGTTTTGCGGGTTCAGCAATTCCAGCCAGCGGTAGTCCCAGCTTTGGCTACCGCCCTCCGCAGGTGGAAAGACATTAAACAGATTGGCATCATAGCTGACGATCGTATCTCCCAGCGGAGAAACGTAGTCTTCCGCGGTGAACGTAATCTGCCCTTGCAGGCTTCCCGCGATCAATAAGGTGAAAAACAGGGTCAAAAAGGGTTTCATATGAATTGGTTTTTGGTGAGAAAAAAATTGCCTGGCCGGCGAAACGGCGCCGGTTTGGGCCAGAAGGGAAAACGGCAATAAGCCCAACAAGAGCAATAAAGTGGATCTGGGTTTCATAGATCGGGAATTAGGGTTAAGAAATAAATGGAAGGAGGCGGCGGCTCCCGCAGGAGGGCCGCCTCAAATTGGATTAGAAATAAAAACTAATGCCGGAATTGAGGCCAGGCGACAAGCTGGAGTTGTCTTCTGGCGTATTGCCGTGGAAGGAGCCTAAGCTACCGCCTCTGGCAGAGAAGAATACATTAGTTTTTTGCTAATCCTTGAAGGCAAGATGCAAAAAGGGGGAAAGCAGGGCATGGATTATTGTCACCAATGTCTGGAATATTGTAACATCTTATGCGGGCTCCTGGCTTAAATCTCCTCTGTGGCTGGATGGAAACCTGAAGAACAGGTGAACACCCCTGAATAAAATTGTTTGTATAAATAACAATAAATTGTTATTTTAGATCGTGATCATAAAAAATTATAATAATTTATGAATTAAATCAAGAATGATACCTCGTCTTATTTACAAAAACATAAAGCGTGATCTATTTAAGGGTAAAGCCATCATTCTCATTGGCCCCAGGCAGGTAGGAAAAACCACCTTGCTTCAAAAGCTCCAAAATGAATATGCAGGCACGTTATTCCTTGACTGCGATGAACCCGATATTCGACGCATTCTGGAAGACAGCACCTCCACTCAGCTGAAAAGCCTGATAGGGGATGCCGAATTAGTGATCATTGATGAGGCACAGCGGGTGAAAAATATCGGGCTGACGCTAAAATTGATCATTGACCAGATCAAAGAGGTTCAGCTCATCGCCTCCGGCTCCTCTTCTCTGGAATTAGCCAATTCGATCAACGAACCACTCACGGGGCGAAAATTCGAATATTTTCTATACCCACTCTCTCTTACTGAGCTTCATCAGCATTTCAGCCCTCTACAGGAAAAGCGCTTGCTTAATACCCGTTTAGTTTATGGCTTGTACCCTGATGTTGTCAATTATGTCCAGGATGCCCAACGGCTATTGCTTTCCCTTGCGACGGGCTATTTGTACAAAGACATCTTCAATTATCAGGATATTCGAAAACCGGAATTGCTGCCTAACTTATTGGAGGCTCTAGCACGGCAGGTGGGCAACGAAGTATCATACAATGAACTAGCGCAATTGCTGAGTACTGACCAGGTTACTATCCAGAGATATATCGATCTCCTGGAAAAGTCTTTCGTTATCTTTCGCCTGCGATCCTTCAGCCGAAACCTCAGAAATGAGATCAAGAAGAGCCGAAAGATCTATTTCTATGATAATGGCATACGAAATGCCCTGATCAATAACTTTCAGGCTATAGAAACCAGGGTTGACACTGGAGCGCTCTGGGAAAATTTTCTCATCGTCGAACGGCTGAAGGCCCTGTCCTATGCTCAGTTGCATGTAAATCGATACTTCTGGAGAACACAGCAAAAGCAAGAAATCGATTATATAGAAGACATTAATGGCAAGCTTTATGCCTATGAATTCAAATGGAACCCTAAAAAGAGAGCCCGCTTTTCTGCAACCTTCACCAAGAATTACCCGGTTGAAAAAACAATGCTGGTAAACCGAGATAATTATCTGGTCTTTTTGTCAGTGGGACAGTTTTGACAAACACTCTCTGCCTTCCCATCCCGGCCTCCTCTACCTGGCTATCACCGGGTAGACAGGTTCGTCGGTACGGGACTCCCTGCGGTAGCTTCCGCCTTCCGCCTTCCGACTTCCGACTTCCCCTCACACCTCACTAGGCGGCTTCCCATAGGCCTCCGAAAAGACCCGTGTGAAAAAATTGGAGTCCCTATACCCCAGGGTAGGCCACTTTCTCTTCCTCATGCCCAGCGATCTGCCCGGCCATGCCTTCGATGACAATAAGCGGGGTGCGAAACTCGTGGGTAATGTTGTTGTAGAGCCTGGTTTTAAAACCATCCAGTTCTTTGAGGCGGGCGGCGGTTGAGCTAGAAGCGGAAATAGCAGGAACAGAAGCAGCCGGAAGAAATAACAGCATGGAAAAGAGGCCGGGGTTTTCATCTCGATCAGGAAGTACTTAGGTGTATTTCTAAGGTAAATAATTTTTGTGGCAGAAGTGAATAGGCAACTTAAAGTTGTCGCTTCACACTGCATCTTCCTTGCGGAAACGGGCTTAGGTGCCAGCGGTATGAACAGTGGGCCAGCGATCAGGATGATCGCACCACTACTGCAGCGCCTTCCGCGCCTCCTCCACATACTTCCCCTCCGGAAACTGCTCCAGGTACTGCCGGTAGTAGCGGGCTTTATTCCGCTCCCTGGCCAGTTCCCACAGGGCCTCTTCCTCTTCGGGAAATGCCATGGTGGTATCTATGGGCATGGAAGGCTCATCGCCCTTGTCAATGACACCTGCCGGCTCCCGCGACTCTGTTTCCGTGGCCGATTTGGTGCCCATAAAGAGCGGCAGCTGAAAGAGCACCACCCCGACAACGATCAGCACGGTGGCGGCAATGGATAGCTGGCGGATGTTGATCCGGCGGCGGGAAGCAGCCCGTTTTGGCTGCGGAGAAGGCGGGCTGGGCGGAGGGCTGTAACTCGGGTCGATCATCTTTTCGAGCTGGTTGAACACTTTGGGCTGTTCCCCTTCTA
>CAYVVK010000375.1:5444-6682 GCA_964454855.1 uncultured Phaeodactylibacter sp.
AGTCTGCGGCCTTCTGGGCATGGGCGGCGGTTCGTCCATTTCTTCTTCAGCCGGAGGCGGGGCGGCGGCACCCTGCTGGTAGGCGGCAAAGGAGATGCCCGACTCCCGGAAGGCCGGCTCCATCTGCGATTCTTCCGTGATGATCTGTATCTTTTCTTCCCAGGTGAGGTTGCGTGTGCGCTCTTTGCCTTCTACTACTTCCACCACGGACACTTTGAGCAGCAGGGCGAAGGTGCCTTCCCGCAGGGGTTTCACCCAGAATTTCCACTCCGTGTACTCTCCTTCCTGCAGGAACTGCTCCTCATCGGAAAAGGTGCGGATGGCAAAGGCCGGCTCCTCGTTGGGGTCGATCAGCTCGGCCTGCATGATCTTGGAGACGGTGACCTGCCTGACTTCCACCTCCTCGCTCAGTTCGATATCCTGCACGATGGCGGCCTGCTCGTAGGCCAGGCGGATGATGCACTCTTCTTCCCTGCCTACCTGCATCTGGGGCGGGATCTTGTGCAGCAGGTAGCCCGTTTTGCGCTGGCTGGGGAGCTGCGCCATGGCCTGGGGCTCGAAGTCTTTGGTGGTGAGGGTGTCTATGGTTTCCAGCAGGCTCATGCGGATGCGGTTGTACTCCAGCTGCAACTGCTCGTTGGAGAGGGTGCCGGCTATGCGCCCCTGGTTGGCCTCGTTGAGGCGGGCGCGCAGGTTGACCAACAGCTTGTACTTCGGGGAATAGGCCGGCAGCTGCTCTTCCATGGCCTCCAGAGCTTTGGCGATGCTTTTGGTGAGCAGCTGGCGCCATTGCTGTTTGTATTCGCTGAGTTGTTCAGTGCTGAGCATCAATAATCTCTGTTTGTTCAGACGTTCAGACGTTCCGACGTTCCGACGCTCCGACGCTCCGACGCTCCGACGTTCCGACGTTCCGACGTATAAATATACGGTAAAATCATAGAAAGGATACTAAGCCAGTCCACCACACCTCTTTACAGGCTCCTCGGCCTCTAGAAGTCTGGACTTCCATTTATACTGGTGGCGAATTGGTTTGAGGAAAGTAAAACCATTTCGCTTTGAGTATATCTGAACCATTTGCTCTTTCCCAACATTCATATAACTGAGGCAGAGCGAAAGCGGATATAATGGAACAGTAATTCCAATCTCATTTTCCTTTCCCTTAACAACAGCTTTCAACAGAAGTAAAAAGCAAACAATTTTCCATCGGGGGGATCGTTTTCCTGCACCGCCATAGTACA
>CAYVVK010000376.1:0-6666 GCA_964454855.1 uncultured Phaeodactylibacter sp.
AAACCCTCCGGCGAAGCCAGCGCCATCACGTCGCGCCCGCGGTACAAGCCGTCCTTGCCGCGAAACGTCGGAATCCCGCTCTCGGCGCTGATGCCCGCGCCGGTGACAACAACCAGCCGCCGCGCCGAGGCCAGGCGCTCACCCACACGCGCCACCTCCGCCACCGCCTCGCTCATGGCAGCCTGCTCCCGCCTGTATCCAGTCGTTGATGACGGAGCCCGTCAGGCTGAGGGCAATGTCAGGCGCCTCATCCAGGCGAAGGTCGGGCGAGGCGATGTTCAGGCCAATGCCCGGCCGCCAGAATTGGTTGAAAGCCACCTTATTGCGCTTGCCCCATTTGAAAAGTACGCTGTAGGACGGAGCGAGCTGGAACTGCTTGCGCTCCTCCTGCGTTTCCGCCAGGTGGTCGACAAAGGCCATGGAGGCCTTGGTTTCCACGTAAAACTGTACCCGGTACAGGCGCAGGTCGCGCCGTTCCAGCGTTTGGGGCTGCGGGGAATCCTTGGTGCTCATGGCCAGGCGGATGACCAGGAAGTCGCCGTCTTCCCTGGGGCCGGCGTGGAGGAGGGAGAAGCGGGTTTCTGAGGGTAGGGTGCTCAGGCTGTGCTTCATGACTTCCTCTGAGAATTGTAACAACTCGTCATTCACTTTTTTAACCCCTAACAAATATCCTCCGGGTGCAGCCAGTTGATCTGCCCAATGACCAGAGTATTCCAAATCTTTCTCAAAACTCGAAGTGCTTTTGATAAAGCTGGCAGCCAAACTCCCCTGTGCATCAGTTAGGCCTAAAACACTTTCCTTTACCAGCCCAACGGCATCAATGAGGTTTTTGGTATTTGACATAAACGAGGCCAGGTCATTGACAGATTGTGCTATAAAAACAACATCAACGGAAGGGCCCTGATCAGATTCAATATATTTAATTTCCAATGATTTCAGAAATGTGATGTATTGACTGGTTACATCCTGTAAGTTATTGATTGGAGAAGCAAGGCCAGGAATCTGGTCAGTCAGGCTACTGTTCTCACCCAGGGATTCTTCCGCAAATTTTGTCGCAACGTTCCTTGCAAATACCAGAAGGTCTCGAATACCAGGTTTAATGTTTTCTGTAAAAGCCTTTAAGCCCGGCTGTATCCCGAAACGGCCTATGGAATCTGCTGCCAGGGCCATCTGCTCGAGGTCTTCTTTTTCTCCCCCGGCCATCGCGAAATTGAACCGCCCTACTTCATAACGTTCTCCCTGCTGGAATTGGTCGAAGCCAGGCAAATGTACCGGCTGCAGGCCATTTCGGCTGTTGATCCACGCTCCTAACTGAATGTTAGCCGTATCCTGTTCCAGAATGTCTTCCAATTCATTCTTAAGTCTGGTTAAATATTCTTCAGTAGTTTTAAAGATGGCCTGAGCGATAACTAATTCAGATGCACCAGCCGGCAGCCCTCTCCACATTTCGTTCAGCTTGTCACGCAGAGGAGTTCCTGTTGAGAATTTATTCAACTTCAGCCTTATCTTTGCCAGTGGCACCACAGTGCTATCTCCGTGCAATAAAGCCCTGGTGTCCTTTTCCTCTTCGCTCTGCTGTTGCCATTTTCGCAAATTGGCCTCATATCTACTTAACAACGGAAGCCCTTGCGCCAGAATGCTTTGAAGCGAGTCTATCTGCCGGAACAGGCTATCTGCCCCGAGCTGGCTGTTCTCAGGCAGATACTGCCCTAATTTCCGCCTCAGCTTCTCCTTATCAATAGATATTTGAATATCACTATTGATGTCAGCTACCCTAAGTGGAGCATGAAGCTGCCCTTCGTTATCTATCTCCTGGATCTTCAAAAGGCCCTGAGCCAATAAAAAACCTGGGAAACATACCATAAAGAAGAATGCTATTTTCTTCATATTAAGATATGGTTGCGTTTAGGAATGCATCATCAACTCTCACCTCGTCAATAATGTCACTCGCCATTATTATATCGACTACCTTCCCTTTAGGAGAAACGGCAAAACCCACTACTTTTTCCGGTTGTCGCTGCAACATTTGTAAAAGCTGGCTCGACTCGGATAGACTCCTAATATCATCCATCAGGCCGTTTAAGCCTTGAGCAGATTCCACCCAGAGCACCCATTTCGGAGGATCGTCTTCATTCGCTCTGCGGCTGGCCATTTTAGCAAGTTCCTTGTGCTGATCCCCGAGGATGACCAACATGGCGAATTTGCCTTTGCGGGCAGTAATCTCGTTGGAAGCACCCGCTACCATAGTCGTTCTGTGTAGTCCCATAATTCCAATTTTTTAGTTTTGTTATTTGATGGTGTTAATCAAAAATGCCTATGTATCCCGGCGACAATCATGTTGCACCTGGCACCGGGCCTGCGCCCCTGCAAATAGTATGTTACATCCCCCACCCTGTCTACCTCCATGAAAGTGCTCCTGCCACCCATAGTGCTTTTACGGAAGCCACAATGTTCACTCAACCCGACGGCACCGCCAGGACTGTTTTGGGCCGAAAGGCCGCAAAAAGCCAGATCAGAAGACAGCTGCAGGCACAGCAAATCCGAGCTTCACCAATGGCGAAGCCGCCTCACTGGCACCGCATGGCGCTATTTTTTGGCATATTGCCGGCAAACTAATATAAGATTACATTACCTGCCATTGCCGGCAGGTGTCCTGGCTACCCAAAAAAATAGTTAAAAAGATAATGCTCTAATGCTATTGAAATATAGCTGCCGATGAAGTCGGGATAAAATATTACTTATACGTATACAATTTTACGATTTTTATTTAACATTGCAACCCTTCGCTGAAATTTTTTTTACGGGCAGGCTGCCGGGGGGTGCTGCCTGTACCCCCAACCCAGCCTGCAGACGCTTTTCGAGATCGCGGAACTGCTGGAGGTGGAGCCGGCGGCGGGCAGCGTCAGGCTGCAACTTGGAGTTGCATGCTGGCTTTGGCGGGCATAACGCGTCGCGGAATATTTTGGACAGGATCTACAGGATCTACAGCCGGCCTGCGGCACCGCAGGCCGGCAGGGATTTGCGAGCAGGGTCAGGCCGGATAGATTGGCCGGCTATGGGCTTGACAGCCCTCAGCAGGCCGATTTGCAGGATTCGCTCCAAAGTATGAGGACGATCTTGTAAACTGGTGGGGCTGGTTTAAGGGGGAAGGATTGAAGTTAGGGCGCAACCCGAAGTTGCGGCCTAACGAACTGGAAAATGGCATGGGGCAATCGCCCCGTGGAAGGGTTTCCGGGTGGTGGTCCGCGCCCTGGAAGGGCAGTATAGCCCAGAGGCTTAGCCTTGCCGGATAAATCCCTGCCTACCCGGCGGTATCGGCAGGCCGGCAGCGCTCCGGGTACAGAAAGCCTCTTTTAAGGGGCCTGTTAAAAAGTATACCGATTCGAATGGTTATGTCCTGGCTGGAAACGCTCTGTTGATGTGAAAAAAAAAATTAGTAATGAATAAAGACCTAAAAAAAGAAGTACTCCTGACTTATTTCCCGGAAGAATGCATGATGATCGGTGATGACCACCTGGAACTTTTTATTAGCCGGCCGGTAGAGCTCAAACGGTCGGAGTATGGTTCCAATGCAGACCTGTATGATGTATTTCAGGTAGTAGCCGCTGTAGTGAGCTTTGTAGAAAGCTCGCTGAACGTATATCAAATGCTGAGGAAAAAAGGGAACGACACCCCCGGGGTACAGCAGATAAAAGAAGAGCTGATCGAAACAACCACTTTCAAGCTGATCGACGAAAACCAGCAAACCCAGATACTCGAGCATGTCGTCCGCCGGATCGAATACAAATAGGCCGTTGATGTTGCAGTCGGGTTGTGGGCAGCTGGCGATCGGTCTGCTGGGAAGCCTGCGGGACCATTATCTTTTTGTTTTCCTCTCCTCTGTTTTTCTACTCCGCCCCTCCTGGTTTACCTTTGGAATGGCGATTCTGGGCCTTCTACTCAATCATTTTCTACTGAATATCCTCTATCAAGCCCGAGGTTATATTGTGTTGCGCAAAGCTTTTGAGGGCAAGGTAAAACAACTCCTTTCGGATATTTCGAACATTGAGGTGAAAAAGCACCTGGTATCCGATTTTACCGAACCGGAGATCTTTGCGGAGATCGAGCAGGAGGCCATCTTTCGGATCGGCCTGGCCTGGCGGTATAAAAGCATCGATGAGCCCGTTCATGTTTATTCCACCAGAAACATAAGCTCCAGCCTTTTTTATACGAACGTCGTCAGCTTTGCCCGGCCGTTTGATGAGTCATATGTCTTCATCGATCAGGCCCCTGAGCGAATGAAGTTTTTCGCCAAGTTCAAAGCTCTGCATGAGATCGGGCATGCCGTACTCAGCCCGCACACCATACAGACCAAAAAACAGGGAGGCCTGCTGGTTTTTTTGGTTTTCCTGGCTATCATCTTCACATTGGTTGATTTTAGTAAGATCCCGCTCTGGCTGCTGATATTTTACGGGTCAGTTTTTCTAGCCCGGGCCCTATACCACTTTTATTACTGGTTTCTGTCCGACTTTAAAGATGAAGTATTCGCTGATTTGTTCGCGCTGAGTTTTCTGCCTCAAGAAGAGCGGGAACAACTGGGCCAGATAAAAAAGTGGAGCCTCTTCGTGAAGAACATCAATATGCTGAAAATACACCAGGAACGGCGGGAGCAGTTGTTGAGAAGTAATATCGAACTGGGTAACAACCAGGGGATACACGCCATGGTTGAACGGACCAGCCGGCTTATTCTGCCAGGGAGGCCATGGTTGAGGCATCTCTTCTGGCTGGCATTTTATGGATCCCTGGCATTTTTTGTAGAGGAACCATATGGCCTCAACCTCTGGGCCTTAGGCATCGGAACCCTGGCCAGCCTGTTCATTTTCCTGCTCATGATGTGGCTGAATGGGCGGGCAAACCTGGAGATGAAAACCCTGATGGCGCAGCTGGTGGATGAAAGTAAAAACTCGGTTTAGTGTAGTTTGCATTAAATTACGTGATATTCCCTGCGCTCGCCTCCCGGCCTCCCAGCTCCCGCCCGTACGGGCTTCGGCGCTCGCAGAAAGGAGTAGCTGCTACCCGCCCCATTTAAGTGTGTGAGGGGCAACGCATCTAAGGCTGGACACTGTTGATAGCTAAAGAGTTGCGGATTGCCTTAAGCCATTCCGACTTCCGACTTCCGCATTCCGACTTTGTCCAGCGCTAGATTGGTAGCCGTGTGAGGGAGTTAGACGCTGTCGCTCATAGATTTAACGTCGAGCGAGGGCTGCGACGGCATATCCAAAAAACTTTTTACACGCACTATCATACCTCCTCAGCAGCGCACATTTTGAAAGAACCACGAAGCCGCGCAGAGACCTGAGCAATAACATGGCCATCGACAAAACCCACCACAACATTGCAACCTTCCCCCCTCCCCCACCGTATAAACAACCATACACCCTTCTCCGGGAAAACCTACCCTTGCAAACAAACACTCAAACAAACGGCCTTTTCCCCGGCCTGGGACACGCCTTGCCGTAGGAAAAGGAAAAAAACATCAGCCATTAAAACCAGACCTATGAGAAAAGCAGGCCTGCACTCCGGCCCTAAAGCCTATCAAAACAGCACATGTAAAAAAAATATATACCTGGGCGTGCCCTCTTTGTTGGAAAATCCGTATACTAGCGGAAACGAAAGCAATTGAAAAACCAACACTACTCCCGATGCCAGCAGCGCTCTGCAAACGGCGGCATGCCACAATGTCCAGGCTACCCGAAAAAAGCTTAGCTCTATTCACGGCTCGTAGGAAAGCCAAAGTTTGTACCTTCATCTCAAACAGAAGCTGAAAATGCCATGCAGATGTCCATGAACCTCAACAATGGAGAAAAGCTTAGCTTATCCGAACTCGAACAGTACCTCTCCAAAGCCGCATGGATACTGAAAGGGCCGGTGGATGCCTCCGACTTCAAAGTATACATCTTCCCCCTGCTTTTCTTCAAGCGCATCTCGGATGTGTACGATGAGGAATTCGCCCTGGCGCTGGAAGAATCGGAAGGGGACGAAGACTACGCTTCGCTTCCGGAATTTCACCGCTTCCTCATTCCCGACGGCTGCCACTGGAAAGACGTGCGTGAAACAACAGTGAATGTGGGCCGGGCCCTGGAGAAAGCATTCCGCGAGATCGAAAAAGACAACCCGGTGCTCTACGGCATTTTCGGTGACGCCCAGTGGTCCAACAAAAGTAAACTGCCGGACCGCCTTCTGAATGACCTGATCGAGCACTTCTCCAAATATAAGCTCTCCAACTCCAGAGTACAGCCGGACATCCTCGGCCGCGCCTATGAATACCTGATCAAGCACTTTGCCGACCTGACCAATAAAAAGGCCGGCGAGTTCTATACGCCCCGCACCGTAGTCCACCTGATGGGGCTGATCATCGACCCCAAAGAGGGAGAAAGCATCTACGACCCCGCCTGCGGCACGGGCGGCATGCTGCTGGAAGCCATCGAACACTTACAGGAAGAAGGGAAAGACCACCGCACCCTCAAGCTCTGTGGCCAGGAGAAAAACCTGACTTCCTCGGCCATCGCCCGCATGAATATGTTCCTGCACGGCATCGAAGATTTTGAGATCATGCGCGGAGATACCCTGCGCAACCCATCCTTCTTCACAGGCGACCACCTCCAAACCTTCGACTGCGTGATCGCC
>CAYVVK010000377.1:0-6654 GCA_964454855.1 uncultured Phaeodactylibacter sp.
CTTCCAGGGCCGCCACCCGCTTTTCAAAAGCATCGTTGGTGGGGTTCATGATGCGGGTATAGATATTGCCGAACTCCTTTAGTGCAAACAGGTTGGCGCCGTGTTCGGAATCTTTAAAGGTGTAAGAGGTCGTCTGGTAAATGGGCACTGCCCGCGAGCGCGTGGTACCTTCTACTTCTTCCTGTCCTGCATGCAGCTGCAGGGTTTCAAATCTTAGTTTGGACATGGCTAATCATCAGTTTTTATAATGGATAAATAAATTGGGTTGCAGAATAAAGGCTAAAAGCCGCCCGTTCTTCGCAAATACACATCTACGGAGAAACGCCACCGCCGTTGAAAAGACAGCATCAACAGCGACAACAACACATACGGGAGGGCATTCGCCGGGGTCCGGGAATGCAATAAATGGAGGTGAAAGCCGATTGGCGGATGACTGAGGAGGTAAAAGCCTGGCTGTCTGCGTCTTTGGAAATCATTGGCATCGATTTTATTTTTCCAAAAAGTTTTGGCGGGATTTGGCACCTTTTACCGTGCGGTACGGTTGCCAGGGTTTCACAGAGCCCGGTCTCTCCACCCTTCTTTATAAAATCATTCTCGATAAAGAAGTGATCGTAGGTGCAAATGTAAGAAAAAAAATAATACCGCGCCACCCCTGTCCTTTTCTGCCTCCGGAAAGGCAAAGAGAATGCGGCGGCAAAATAATATTTTTTCTATAGATTTAATATACTTAATGTGAAAAAAGCACTCCCTCCACCCCGCCTCTGAGCCTTTCGTTTGGAAGCTGAAAGCGAAGGCCCTTAACCTCAGGCCGCCACTTTTTCTGCCTTTTTGCCCATTAAGCCAACGGCCCGTTCTTTCTTTTGCGGTATTTTATGGCCGGGAGGACGGGTAAAGCTCATGATGACAGCCCCGGCCAGGCAGGCCAGGCCAGCGATGATAAAAGGAGCCATCCACATCTTCGGCCCCGAACCCGCTTCCGCCGCATCCTTAAAAAAGCCAGCCAGCTGAGGCCCGGCAATGCCGGCAATACCGTAGGCCGTGAATATCCAGCCGTAGTTGCTGCCCACACGCTTATTACCGAAAGCTGTGCAGATGATTTATATCAGCCCGGGCGAAAGGTTGCTCCCGGCTAAAGCGCTTCGGGCCGGAGTATTCGAGGACTGCACTGGGATAATGGGCCGGAAATAGCGGATATGAAAAAGGCCATTTAAAAACTTCTGCGGATTTCGTTAAGTTTGGGCCGAGCCCGGCCAGAATGGCCCACTCGTTTTCAAAAAAATTTCCGCCTTATGAAAATAGAACTTACAAGACTGGACAATGCTTTCCATATACAGGCCATGAACGAGGCTGGCCTGACCGTCGAGGCCGATGGGGCCGAATCCATCGGCGGCCACAATAAAGGCATGCGGCCCATGCAGATGTTACTCGCCTCCCTGGGCAGCTGCAGCGCCATCGACGTGATCCACCTGCTGCGCAAACAACGCCAGCAACTGGACGACATCAGCCTGACCATTACCGCCGAACGCGAACAGAATAAAACACCTTCTCTGTTCACCAACATCCACGTCCACTACCAGCTATTCGGCCCCCTCGATGAAAAGAAAGTGCAGCGTGCCGTGGGCCTCTCCATGGAAAAGCTGTGCTCCGTGAAGAAGATCCTGGAAAAAACGGCGAATATCACCTGGAGCTGGGAGGTGGGTTGAGGGTGTTTATGTATTTATGTATTTATGTGTTTATGTGTTTATGCATACTTCAATACCTCAACACCGCCCGCGCCCCCCGGCCCCCTTCAGGGCAGAACTTAACAGCCCTGCCCTGAAGGGGGAGAAGCTGCCCGAAATAAACCGGAAAACCGAAACACCAGTACACCATGTTACCATAAAACCTCAACACCTACTGAATCCCCACCTGCGAGAAGCCCCCATCGATACGGACATTCAGGCCAGTGAGATAAGACGAGGCCGGCATGGCCAGGAAAGCGATGGTGCGCGCCACTTCCTCCGGCTCCCCTACCCTGCCCAGGGGTGTAGCGGCTCTGATCCGGCGTTGTTTCTCTTCGTCTTTCAGGACGCGCTCCACCCGTTGGGTGTTTATAAACCAGGGGTTGACGGAATTGACGCGGATGTTGTCGGGGCCCCATTCCACGGCCAGGTATTTTGTCATGCGGTCCATCGCGGCCTTGGACATGGCGTATATGCCGGTAGTCCACATCATCCCCGTTTTGCCGGCGATGGAGGCCACGTTGATGATGCTCCCTCCCTCTCCTTTTTTCAGCAGTGGATAGAGGCGCCGGCAGAGGTCGAAAGCGGCGCCCACGTTGATGTCCATGACGTGCTGAAGGTCTTCGAAGGTGGTTTCCAGGGTGGGCTTGCGCACATTAGTGCCCACGTTGTTGACGAGGATGTCGAGCCTGCCCCATATTTCTTCCGCACGCTTTACGATGGCCTCCCGCTGTTCTTCCTCTCCTATATCGGCCACCATGGCATAGGCTTTCCAGCCTTTTTTCTTGAATTCGATGACGGCTTCCCGGATGAGATCTTCCGAGCGGGCGAGGAAGAGCACTTCGGCGCCGTGGCGCAGCAGTTCTTCGGTAGTAGCCTTGCCGATGCCTTTGCTGGCGCCGGTGACGAGCGCTGTTTTTCCTTTTAGGGTCCAGTGGTTCATGTGGGTTGGTTTGGATGTGATTACAGGATATGTAGAACGTACAGGATGGGGAATATGTTGGGGGTGGGGAGAAGTGGAGTTGTCCGGGACGAAGCTCGGAGGTACGGGGGAGTACAAAAAGCGCCCCACAGCTGCGGGGCGCGTCATCATAGTGCTATTATCCCAAAAAACTCGATTCGTATGGCGTCAAAAAAAGGTATTCTTCGTTTAGTCGCATCCCAGGTGTTCCCGGGAGAGCGGGTCGTTGTTGGGAAAGCAGTTGCCTGAAAGTACGGCCTCGGGCACGTAGCGTTGCAGGTTTGGGTCGTAGAGGCTGTGCTTCAGGAATTCCGTGAGGTCTTCCACTTCCTGCGGGCTCAAATTGAGGGGGTGGAAAAAGGGGGAAATATTCTCTGCCGGCACGTTGGGGTTTTCCGGGATGCCGGCATTGAAGTACTCCACCACGGAACGCAGCGAATGGCGGCTGCTGCCGTGGAAGTAGAAGGGCGAGTCTTTCATGTTGTAGATGCCTGGCACTTTGAATTTGAACATATCTTCCTGCCTGCCGGTAAAGCCGCCCCTACCGAAATTTCGGATGTCATCGGGGCCGGTATTAAAGCCTCCGGACTCATAGAGGTCGCGCACGCCCAGCGCGTGGAATTCCACGGTATTCAGTGATGCGCCTTTGTGGCAGCGAAAACAGCCGGCCTTGCCGAAGAACAGCATGGCGCCGCGCTTTTCCTGTGCTGCCATCGCGTGCTCCTCCCCTTTGAGCCAGTCTTGGAAGGGCGCCTGATTGGAGAGGAGGGTGCGCAGGTAGGCAGAGAGGGCGAAGCTGGTAGTCAGCCGCGTATAGCGTTCCTCTTCGGGAAATTCCGCAAAAGCAGCATCGTACATGGGCAGGTAGCCCAGGGTATCCAGCAGGCCGCGGGTGATGCGCATACGGTGGATCTTGGTGCCCTCGATATTCTGTGCCTCCAGCCCATCCAGGCCGAGGTGGTTGACTTCGGTGTCCTCTTTCCACAAGGCTTCAGTGCCTTCGTTGGCGTAATGAGCGCCAAACTTGCCGCTCCAGGTGGTATTGGCCACGAAGGCCACGTTTAATAAGCTGAGTGGGCGGGCGCCCTGCACGTCGATCTCCGACTCTTCGTAGTTGTTCATCATGCCCCTGGCCTCGCCATTCCGGCCAAAGCCCACACCACCGTCGGCAATTCCCTGCGTACGCCCCGGCATAAAGCCGGCGGTCGGCAGGTGGCAGGTGGCACAGGAATAGGTGCCTTTGCCGTTTTCATAGACGGCATCCGCCGCCAGGCCGGTTTCGTAAAAGAGCATTTTTCCCAATTCTACTTTTTCCCTGGTCAGGGGGTTGCCGGCTCCCTGGGGAATGGATGGAAAATCATCGCTGTCTGGCAGGATGAAGTAGTTGATGTCTCCATTGGGAGACAATTGGCTGAGCCTATTTTCCAATTGATAATCCAGGGGGTCGGGGAGTTCGTCATTGGAACAAGAGAAGGCTACAACAGCTAGGCACACTAGTTGTAAAAAGTGCTTCATTGCTATGGAATTACAATTGTTTTGAGTTGGCTGAATGTTTACAGCGCCGTTGCTCCTTTTTTATTTGTTGTTTACGAGCCAGGGGGGTAAGAGTTTCGGAAATGAGGGAAAAAATTTATTTTTTTCTCATACGATAGCTGCGGAGAGATGAGCTTAAAATTAAAGGCAAAAAAAAACAGAGGAGAGATGAAAAAAGCCATTGGAGAGAGAGGTTGTGTGTACGTGCATTTGTGTACACGTGTATACGTACGCCTGTGTATGTGTGTGTATGTTATGAAAAAGACTGGAAAACACAAATGTGCGTGAACACCATTTTCAGGCTCCCCCATACATCTTAAAGCGGGGCGCCATCTGTTTGGCAGCGGCTTCCGAGCAGGCGTAGAGCATGGCCTCGGCGATCTCTTCCGGCCGCACCCATTTGTTGAAATCTGCATCGGGCATGGCTTTGCGGTTTGCCGGAGTATCGATGATGCTGGGCAGGATGAGGGCCGCCTGAATGTTGCGATCTTTGCCTTCTTCATTGATGATATCCGCCAGTTGCACCACCATGCCTTTAGAAATACTGTAGGCGATCATTCCTTTGGCGGCGGAGGGGTCGAGGGCCGGACGGGCGCCAATGAGCACAAAGCGGCCGCCTTCCGCCATTACCGGCAGGCTGTTTTTGGTGAAGTGGAAGGCTGTTTTGAAGTTCAGCTGTATCATATTATTCAGATCCTCTTCCGTAGTGTCATGGATGTCTCCCATACCGAAACCGCCGACGATCAATATGGCGGCGTGTAACTGCCCTTTCTCATAGTGCTTTTCAATAAAAGATTTCACGGCAGCTCCGTCCATAGCGTCTACGGGGTATATGGAAAGGTTTTCGGGTTTAGCCGTTGCCTTTTCCAGGCTTTTGCGCTTCTCTTCCTCGCGGCCGGGGTCAACAAGGGCTGCCACGCTATAGCCTTCTTCCAGAAAACGCCGGGTAACGGCAGTGCCCAGCCCGCCACCGGCACCTGTTATCAGTACTTGTTTTTTATTTTTCATAAGGTTGGTTTTCCTCTTTTAATACCTTTACGCAGGCTAAGGTTCAGCGAAGCAGCCGGAAACACATAGACGAATGTACGAAAACACGAAAACACGGGTTGACACCCTTTTTCTCGACCGCGACGGCGTGCTCAACGAGCGGCTGCCCGGAGCTTATGTACGCCGCTGGGCGGAATTCCGCTGGTTGCCCGGCGTGCTGCAGGCCTTGGCCCTGTTGGCGCCTCATTTTAGCCGCATTTTCATCGTCACCAATCAGCAGGGCATCGGCAAGGGGCTGATGACGGAGCAGGCCCTGGCGGCCATCCACCAGCGAATGATGCAGGACATAGAGGCGGCGGGCGGGCGGATAGACGCCATCTACCACTGCCCCGAACTGGCCTCCCGGCCCGGCAACTGCCGCAAGCCCGCTCCGGCCATGGCACTCCGCGCCCGGGCCGACTTTCCGGAGGTCGACTTCGCAGGGGCCGTTATGGTGGGAGACTCCCTTTCCGACCTGCAGTTCGGCCAGCAACTCGGTATGTATAATGTCTGGATCTCCGGCAAAGCGGAAGAAGAAACGGCCGTCCGGCTCGCCCGGCAACGGGGATTGCGTATTGACGCCCGCTTCGACGGCCTGTTGAGCTTCGCCGCCGCACATCTGAGATCTGTAAAGCGTAACCAAAAGGGATAATTGCATTATATTGAGCAAAAGACCGTTTGTAAAGACAAAAAAACCATATCTGTCCATGAGAATCCTCAAGCTCACCCTCATCTTTAGCCTTTTCACCAGCCTGCCCGCCATTTCCCAGCAATCGGGATGGCTATCTGCCGTGGTAAAGGCTGAGACCCGCTCCGATTTCGATTCCGAATGGAAAACTACTGCCCGCCTGAAAGTGGAAAAACGAGCAGATGCCCCGAATATCCCGGAGATCAGCCACGGAAGCATCACGCTCAGCGGCCAGGACAAGGTGATCCGCTTCTCGATCTCCAACTTCGCCTACAGCCAGAACCCCTTCCTTCCCAATAGCGTAAGTATCAGCTATCTGGAAGGAGGCCGCAAAGTAGGCCCTATAGAGGCCCTGCTTTCCCAGGCCGACGACCGCCCCTTCCAGGTGACCCTGCGCTTCCGGGATAAGACCTACCAGAGCAAAATGTTCATCGCCCTGGCCGGCAACGCCAGCGGTACTCCCGTCAGAGATACTTTTAACCTCACTTTGCTATGGGGCGCTGAGCAGCCTGAAGGCCAAACCGCGAACGCCGGTACGGCCTACTTCCTGCCGCAAACCGCCCGCAGCCCGCAGGTCTCCGCCGGCTACGCCGTGGAATTTTACCAGGACAACCAACTCCACAGCCTGGAAGAACTGCAGAACCGCCTTAGGCCACTACTTCCTTCCGGCGCCATGGTATACGCCAAACGCGAGGCCGGCCAGTACAACTACCGGATAGGGCCGT
>CAYVVK010000378.1:0-6645 GCA_964454855.1 uncultured Phaeodactylibacter sp.
GCCGGGCCCCAGGTTATAGGCCGGCCATGTGTTTCCAGGCTGAAGGCCTGGCACATCTTGCCAGCATGTCAAAAATAACCTGGCCCCATTTTGCACAAAGCCAGAAAAATGTTTAATTAGGAGGATGGGCCTCAAACAGCTACCCGCTTTGTTGCTGGACGCGCTGAAAGATCTCCGCCGGCATAACCCCCTGCAGCTGGCGGCCTCCACCTCTTTTTTCAGCCTGTTTGCCCTATGTCCCATTTTACTGCTGGTGATCAATGTGCTGGGGCTCTTCGTCAGGCCAGAGTTGCTGAGTGGAGAGTTATTCGATACCCTGTCTTCCCTGTTTGGGCAAAAGACCGCCGATGCGTTGAGGGCCGTGCTGAACAATTTCAGCCAGCTGGCAGATAACATCTGGGCTTCTGTCATCGCCTTTGTTTTCTTTATTTTTGTGGCGACCACTCTGTTGGGGCTCGTTCGCAGTTCCATCAATATCCTGTGGGAAGTGCAGGTGAAACCCGGTAAGATGTGGCGCAGAATGTTTCTGTTCCGCGCCATTTCCTTTGCCGTAGTGCTGGGCAGCGGCGTGTTTTTTCTGATCACCCTGCTGGCAGATGGCCTGTTGGTCCTCCTTGTTAACCTACTGCCGGAAGGGGAGCCTCCCTTTGATGTTGACTTTCTTCAGCTCATCAACGCCATCCTCTCGGTCGTGTTCATTGCCGTCTGGTTTGCGCTCATCTTCAAGATCCTGCCCAATGCCGATATCGACTGGAAGCCGGCCTTCATCGGCGGTTTTTTTACTTCCCTGCTCTTTGGCCTGGGAAAGGTGGTACTCAATGAGATCCTGGTCAATAGTAATATCAGGACGCTGTTCGGTGCCTTTGGGTCGGCGGCGCTCTTTTTACTATTTATCTTTTACTCCTCCCTGATCTTTTACTTTGGCGCCACCTTTACCAAGCATGTGGCGAAGGCTATGGGTGTGCCCATACAGTCCGGTAAACACGCCGTGGCGATAGAAGGAGGTAATAAGTAATAGAGCAAGCGAAGGTTTTTCAGCAAGCAGCCCGGGAATGTTTATTGCCCCTTGAAGATCTCAGCATTTTTCAGCCCCTTCCGGTAGAGGTTGTGATACAGCAGACGGCTCAGCCCGGTTATGGCCCCGCCGATCTTGGCCAGGGTTCCCCTGGAGGCCGGCAGGGTGATCTCCATGGGTTTTTTGCGCATGGCCTTTTTGATGGCCAGCTCCACATCCGCTACGCTCAGCACGCGGGTGGAACCGGAAAAGCTGAGCGCCGCTTCTTCGGGCAGGGTGAGCTGATGGTCGAACATGGGCGTCTTGACCAGGTCGGGGCAGATGGTAGTAACGAAGATGTTTTTTTCTCGCAGCTCCAGGGCAGCGGCCAGGGAAAAGCCGCGCACGGCAAATTTAGAAGCCGTATAGTAAGACATGCCGGGTACGGGCGCTATGCCCGCCAGGGAAGCGATATTTATAATATGCCCATGGCCCTGTTCTTCCATCAGCTGTGCCATCTGCGTAGTGCCGTGCAACACCCCTTTGGTGTTGATGTCGATATGCTTGTCAATGTATTCGGGGCTGGCATCGGTGATGAAGCGCGGAAGAGATACCCCGGCTACATTGATCAGGTAGTCGATCCGGCCGAACTTGTTTTGGGCAGCCGCAATGGCCTTTCTCCAGTTTTCAGCCGAGCGGACATCCAGGCTAAGCGGCAGGAGCATATCCGTTTCTTCTCCGAAAATGCTGCCCAGTTTGTCGTTCTGTATGTCGGCCACCGCCAGGCGGTATTCCCACTGGTTGGAAAGGGCAAAATGCCTGCCGATGCCGCTGGCAGCGCCGGTGATCAGTATTACTTCTTGATTCATGGTGTAGGGACGGGATGAATGAATGAATGATTGATTGAATGGGGTCAATATAAACGCTTTTTTTAACTTCATCTTATGGCACATCGAACCTACCTTATCCCTATTTTCGTTTTCACAGAAACCGGGCGGTGGGAATGAAGAAAAATAAAAAAATGGGAATATGGACTTTATAAACAGATATTTTGCGGCCGAACGCTCGGAGAGCATGCTATTCATGGCAGTGGGTGTTGTCTCTATCCTGATCTCTTTTTTCTTCTGGTTTGGCCTGAAACAGGCCTTTCACAACGGCATGGCCTGGCCACTGTTCCTGGTGGGGCTGATCCAACTGACGGTAGGCTATATTGTCTTCGTGCGTACCCCCGGGGATGTAGAGCGCGTCAACAAGGTGGTCAGCCACGAACCGGGGCGCCTGCAGCAGGAGGAGATTCCCCGCATGGAGCAGGTGATGCAAAACTTTGTGATCTACCGCTGGGTGGAAATGGGGCTGGCCATCATCGGCCTGGCGCTGTTTTTGTACTTCGGGCAGGGCAGCTACTGGAAAGGGGTAGGGGCAGGCTTATTTCTGCAGGCTTCCCTGATGCTCTTTCTGGATCTTTTTGCAGAAAGGCGGGGGCAGGAGTATCTGGAAGCGCTCCGTGACCTGATCGGAAAATAAGAATGGCTGTCCCGAAAATTTTCAGGACAGCCGGTAATTTATGTGAACTTTAACGCTGGCTTTTTCTATTCATCCGCCGAGGTGGTTGCCGCCGGTGCCCGCACCGATTCTACGATCATCCACAGCTCGCTGCTGGCCTCGTCTCTCAGGCCCATGATATATGCTACAGTCTCATCCATATCCTTGTCAGGATGTACTTTTTGGAATATCTTCCCGCCATCGCTGGTCTTGTCATTTTCCATGGCCTTCATGCTGGTGTAGACTTCCCCCGTTACGTAATTGTACTCCTGGCTGGTGCCGCCGGGAAAGATCTTCTGCCAGAAGTTCCAGCCCGACATCATGCCTGCATCTACGGAAGCCTGGTGTAAAGGCTTGGCGATCTCCATTTCCATTTCTCGGTATTCCTGATGTTTGGTAGGCGCAACTTTCATTTTGTGGACATTGATCACTCTCGGGGTTTCATCTTCCTGCCCCCCGGATGTGCTTCCGCGCCATACGTAAACTTCGCTGCGGGCCATATCCCGGGCTTTGGTGGTCTTGTCGTCAAAATCCTCCCACTTCTTTCCGGGGTGGGCGGCATTGAAGGCCTTTTCCATATCTGCACCGGTGAGCTCCATGTTCTCCATGCCCCGGAAATAGTCCACTGTGATGTAGTCATATTCCGCTTCCGTTCCGGAAGGGAAGGCTACTCCATAAACATCCCAGCCGACGCGCTTGCCGGACTTGATGAGTTGCTGATGGATGGGTTTCCAGACTTCCATTTCCAGTTCAACGGGATTTTGCCCGGGCCTGGCCTTCATGTAGTTGACAATGGCATAGGTGTAGGTTTCCTTCTCTTGGGCTTTTTTCTCCTCCGCCTGTGCCTGCAGGGAAAGGGAAAACAGGCTGCTCAGTACAAAGGCTGCCAAAGCGAAGAACAAACCAAAATTTTGGGTTTTAGGTGCAGTGTAGTTCATTAGTTATTTGTGTTAAATGATGAAATCCAACTTAGTTTATCTTCCAAACTTATGGTGTTATCCCTAAAAACTCCTGCACATATCTTTCAATTTCATGGACTTATCTTGCAAAATGCGGATAGTTTTCACAAGCTGAAGGATTTGCTTGTTTTACAGGAGGGATTAAGCGCATTTTTTTGCAGAATTAACAAATAGATGATAATTGGAAAGCCTTTTTACGGTTATATTTGTTCTTTTAAAACTATTTGTAATCAAACTCTATTTTACGCATATTATCAACACTAACAGCTAATGAATTTAGAACAAGAGATCCAGGAAAAGCTCAAGCACTGGAAGACTATCATTCATCGATATCAACAGCCGGATAATAAAAAAGCAGTTATTCAGATCATCAATACCTTCCTGCCCTTTCTGGGGCTTTGGGTGCTGATGTATTTTTCCTTATCCTGGTCGTACTGGATAACGCTCGCCCTGGCGCTGGTCAACGGCTTTTTCATGGTCCGCATTTTCATCATTCAGCATGACTGCGGGCACAATTCTTTCTTAAAGTCCAAACGCTGGAATACACTGATCGGCACGGCCTGCAGTTTTTTCAGCACTATCCCGTTCAAATACTGGGCAAAGACGCACAATTACCACCACGGCCATTCCGGCCAACTGGACAAAGCGCCTCGCGATATTGGCGATGTTCCGTTTTTGACGGTGGAGGAATTTCGCCAGCTTAGCTGGTGGAAAAAGCTGGGGTATCGAATCTTTCGTATGCCGGTGGTACTTTTCTTTATCGCCCCTGTTGCTTATCTGGTGGTTTCCATGCGTTATCCGATCATCAAGGCCGGCAGCGTGAGAAGCGCCTACTGGGCTATGTTTAAGAACAACGTCGGATTGGTAGTAGCCTATTCTCTGCTGGTATGGCTGCTGGGCTGGAAGTTCCTTTGGGTGCATATCCCCATTATCGTTATTTTTGGTTCCATTGCATTCTGGTTTTTCTACGTACAGCACCAGCATGAAGAAACCTATAAAAAGTGGAAAGAAGAATGGGACTACCTCGTTGCTTCCATTCGCGGAAGCACTTACTATAAGCTTCCTAAGCCATTTATGTGGTTAACCGGAAATATCGGTTTCCATCATATTCACCACCTCAGCTCTCTGATTCCCAATTATCACCTGGAGCGTTGCGCCAGGGAGAACCCGATCCTTCAGAAGTATGTGACGACCATTACTTTCCGGGAGAGCCTCAAGTGCATATTCAATAAACTTTGGGATGAAGAACGCGAGCGGATGATCTCCTTCCGCGAATACTACCGCCTGGAGAGGCAGTATAAAATGACTTAGCCGCCAGCTGGCCGATAAAAAAAGAGCCGCCCTGTGACTGTCACAGGGCGGCTCTTTTTTTATCGGCCAGCTGGCTTATTGAAGTTCATCTTTGGCTTTTTTTAACTTTCCCTTTTTCTTTTCCAGCAATTCCTGAATTTCGCTCAGCTTTTTCTCTTTTTTCCGCAACTCTTCGGCCAGTTTTTCATTTTTTGACTGTAGTTTTTCGATCTCCTTTCGGTTTTTTTCGACCTGTTTCTTATTATTGGAAATATCGCTTTCCAGGTTTCCGATCTCTTTTTCGAGATCACTCAGCTCACCTTGTGTTTCATCCACCTGCTTTTCATAGTAAGCCGGTACGTACTGGCCGATGAAACGTTCTACAATATTCTTCATGGTTCTGTACTCTTCCGGATATTCATTCTTGTTGATAAAGATGTCATAGCCTAAAGAGGCGAATACGCACATTTCGGTAGACTCGTTTTCCTGGCTGAATTTGGTGTAAAAGTTCATCTCCTTTTGAGAGATCTGTTCAAACTTTACTTTCTCCGCTTCCAGTATATCTTTGTTGGCCAGGAAGCCAAAACCCTTCAGTTTCACGTCGTAATTGTCTTTGATAAAGTCCTGCCACGCGCCTTTCAGCTCTTTGGGTTCGGATTCGACCTTCACATGGATACAGGGGCGTTCTTTTTCATCATACTTCACGGTTCCACTGGTAGCCTGGTAGAGCTGGGCTTCAGCCAGAAAGGGATTTAAAAATAAGGCGCCAATAAAAATTAACACGTGTTTCATAGTATAAAGTTTTTAATTTTAAGTTTTTGTGTTTAAGGGGTTGTCTATAGATAGAACCGAAAAAGTACGTTGGGTGTTTGTTGGAGGCTGTCTGAAAGGGAGCGCTGGCCGTATAAGAGGACGGTTTCACACTTGCCTGGCCTTTGGTATATTCTCAAGTTCGTGTGGGCACTGGCTGATAAATGTCATTTCAGGCTATTCCGTGTGGGCGTAACTTTTGTAATTACCTGAAAGCGCCTCGCGTCATTTTACCAGATGAAAACCTGAATCCATGCCCGAAACCAAAGAAAAAGGCGTAAGTTTTGAAGAAAAGCTGTCTGGCTTTTCTCCCGCGGCTCCGCAGGGCTGTTAAGTTCTCTTTAAAATGCCCTCCCACGCCTCCCGGCCTCCTGAAGGAGGTGCAAACACCCACTGTAAATCAGTTCATTAAAAGCGGGTAGGTTTCCCCTTTAGGGGATTTAAGGGGCGAGCGGGGGCAGAACTGAACAGCCCTGCGCGGCTCCGGGAGGGAAGAATTACCTTCTGGCCATCGGGATCGATAACTACCGGCACTTCAATTCCCTGAACAATGCGGTCAAGGAGCTCCCGGGCAAATGGTTTGTTTCGAAGGCTTCCGAAGCCGTGAAGGAGCAAGAGAAGGAGCTGCCAGAAAGCAGGAGTCTCCCTTCCGGGCGGCCCCCTCCCTATAAAAACTTTGGCAGGGCGGGTACTACACTGTGTCAGACTAATTTCCTGGAAATCGATCAGCCGTTGCGCAAGGACTGGGATTATGCCTGTTCCACCAGCCTGAGTACGCCCTACAGGGATTGAGGGGGTGAATGATTGAGCGATTGGATGTTCAACCAATCTTTCGCATGTATTTCAGCTGCCACTTCCAGCGCGCCAGCGTAAACGGGCTGAGGATCTGAAAACTCCAGAGCATGCTCAGCAGCACCGCGCCCGCCGAAAACATTAACACCTGCGAGTAACTGAGGCCATTGTCGAGCAGCAACCCGAAAGTGATGGGCCCCACCGCCGTGCTGAAGACCATCACAGTGGTAAACAAACTCCGCACACTGCCGATGATAT